>JAMPYD010000025.1 GCA_023700845.1 Elusimicrobiota bacterium
AGGCGCAGGCTCGCTTCGTTGCCCTCCGTGACGCGCGCGAGGACCTGCTTGAGGCCGGCGGATTTTCCGGCGGCGAGGATCGCCTCGAGAAGCGCCCCTCCGACGCCGGCGCCGCGCGCCTTCTCGTCGATGTACACCGAAACCTCGGCGGTCCGAGCGTAGGCGCAGCGGTCGGAGTACGGGGACATCGAAGCCCAGCCGACGACCTTGCCGTCCGCCTCGGCGACGATCACGGGATGAGAGGGTCCGTGAAGGGAGAACCACGCGCGCTGCTGCTCGAGCGTTTTCGGCTCGGTGTCGAACGTTCCGGTCGCGCGCAGAACGGCCTGGTTGTAGATGTCCGTGATGGACGGGATATCCCGGTCCGTCGCGGGTCGAATGGCGGTCACGCGTCCAGTTTAGCATGTTGGCCCCGCGGCGCGCGAACGCCCGAGAAATTATAATTAGTTATTAATTTTAAACGCTTTTTATGTATTGACAATAGGAGATCCGGGGCTATACTAAGGCCATGGGCCCCCTCCCCCGAATCCTCGCGTCGTTCCTGACGGTCGCCGCATATTTACCCGCGCACGCCGCGCCGCCCCCGCCCGCCGAGACCGCGTTCGAAGCGCAAGCCGGAGACTTCCTGCTCAAAGCCGGCGCGGCCTTCGCGACTCATAAACAGGGAACCCCGCTGCTGGAGAAGTCGGTCCCGCTGCCCCCCGCTCCCCAGGACGCCGCCCAGCTCGCGAACTATGAGGGGCTCAAGGCCCTGCTCGTCTCGGCGAGCCGCGCCCAGGAAGGCTGCCAGGCGCCCTGCACCGACCCGGCGGAGATCGCCCTCTACCGCGGCAAGATCGAGCTGATCGCCGGGAAGAAGCTCGGCCTGAAGCCCGAGGGAGTGAGGGCAGCCGTCGAGAATTATATGCCGAAGGGCGTGCCGCGCATTCGAACCGCCGCCGCGTCGGCCGACCGCGAATCCCGCCTGCTCGAGGCCGAGGTCGTGCAGAAGATGCTGCAGACCTCCGGCGTGGCGGCCGACGTGCGCAAAGGGCTCGGCCGGAAGGCGCTCGATCTTGCCGAGGCGCTCGGCCGCACGCAGGAGATCAAGGCCGACGCCCAGGGCTTCGCCGTGATGCCGGACGGCCAGCGCCGCCAGATGACGCCCGAGCAGATCGCCGCGCTCAACCGCATTCCCGCCGCGCAAGCCTCCTACCTGCGGCGCCTGGCCAAGTCGCCCCCGCCGCCCCCGCCCCTCACCGCGCAGCAGAGGTCCGACGCCGCCATGAAGGAAGCCGATCAGATGATCGAGGCCGAGCCCGGCCGCGTCCGCAGCGCCCTTCATTACTGGAAGTCCGAATCCCAGAACGCCGGCGGCAATCCCCTGTGGAGGGGCTACGCGTACTTCAACCGCGGACTGCTCTCGATCAGCGGCCTGGCCGACGTCGAGGAAAGCGCGGCGCGACTCGGCTACGCCAGCGCGAGCTCGGACGTCACGACGCGCCGCACGGTGTGGGAGGGCTTCAAGACCGTCGGCAACGCCGGCCTGTTCGCCGCCAACTTCGTCGGCCTGTCGGGCGGCGCGACCGTCCTGAAGAGCGCCAAGGCGCTCGAAAATCCCGTCGTGATCGAAGGCGTCGAGAAGCTGACGCTGGCCGGCACCAAGAAGGTCCTCGCGCGCTCCGCCGACGTCTCCGAAACCGTCACGACGGCCCTGGCCACGGGCGGCAAGCGCAACTACGAGGCCGCGACCGCGGCGATGAACGATTACGCCCGCACGAACCTGAACAACGTCATCCGCGTCGAGCAGGGCGGGAAGATGGGCCAGGCCGATTTCATCGCCAGCGAGATGAAGATCGCCTACAGCCCCCTCGTCGGCGAGTCGCACGAGTTCGCCCACGCGGCCCAGATGTTCATGAACCGCGCCAACGCGCTGGAGATCACCGCGCACCGCGCGAACACGACGGTGCAGGCGCTCAAACCGGCGCAAGTCGAGGAGGCCATGGCGCTCGCCTCGCGCTTCGAGAAGGGCTACTACATGCATCACGAGGCGCAGGCCCTGCGCAGCTCGGGCATCCTCGGGCTGTTCCCCGGCTCCAACTACGGGACCAAGCTCGCCGCCAACGGCCAAGAGCTCACGCGGGCCATGCTGGGCGCGCCCCGGTGGGAGTTCACCCGCGGCCAGAAGGTGTTCGGGGCCCTGTCCGGCCTCGGCGACAGCCAGGTCAAGATCGCCGCGAGCATCGTCCCCGTGTTCAACGCGCCTTACGTCAAGGACATGGGCGGCCAGGCTCTCGATATCATCTCGACGGGAGCCAACGACCTCCTCCTGCCGGCCCCGACCTCCGGAGAACGGCGTTGATCGCGGCGGCTCTCTGCGCCGCGGGCGGGCTCGCCCTGGCCGGCGGCGGCTACTATCTCGTCCGATCGAGCGAGGTTCCGCCGGGCGACACCTCGTTCGCCGGCCTGCTGTCGAATCGCTCCCTGCGGTTCGCGGGCGGCTGGGTGGGGCTGTTCCTGGGGCTTCTGCTCGCCTTCGTCGGGGCCCCGATGGTGTACTTGACGCCTTAGCAGGATTCGCTATCATAGCCCGATGACCGCCCCCCGCGCCGCCCTGACCGCGCTGTATCTTCCGGTCCTGATCATCCTGCTGTCCTTGATTTACAAGACCGCCTGGCTTCTCGCCCACGGCGAGAGAGCGGGGCTGTATCTCTTCCCTTACTCGATCGCGCTGTACCTCGTCGGGCGGCGCGCGCGGCGCGCCTGGCGCGGCGAGCTCGAGCGGCCCTGGCTCGACGCGTCCCTGCTCGCGGTCGCCGGGGGCCTGTGGGCGTTCCTCGTGCTCTCCCAATTCCGTTGAAGCGCCGGGAATTCGCCGCACGGGTCTGGTCCAAGCTGATGGCCTTCGAGGCCGAGCAGCGCCTGCTGACGCCGCGGCGGAAAGTGCTGGCCGCGGTCTCGGGCGGCCCGGATTCGGTGTGCCTCGCGCACTGGCTGTCGGTGCAGGCGCGCAAGAAAGGCCTGGCCGTCTCCCTCGTCCACGTCCATCACGGCCTGCGCGGGCGCGCCGCGGACGCCGACGCGCGCTTCGTCGTGAAGCTGGGGGCCGAGCTCGGTCTGCCCGTCGCGATCGTCCGCGCGCCGGTGCGCGCGCTGGCCGCCAGGCGCGGGCTCGGCCTCGAGGAGGCCGGACGCAAGGAGCGCTACCGCGTGCTCGGCGAGCGGGCGCGCCGCGGGCGCTTCACGGCGGTCGCGACCGGACACCAGCTCGACGACCAGGCCGAGACCGTGCTCCTGCACCTTCTGCGCGGCACGAGCCTCGAGGGGCTGGGCGGCATTCCCGTCCGGCGTCCTCTTCGTCCCGGCGTGGAGCTGATCCGTCCCCTTCTGCCGCTGACGCGCGCCGAGGTCCTGCTCTACCTCAAGATGCACGGGCTCGCTTGGCGGGAGGACGCGAGCAACGCCGACCCGAAGTTCACACGCAACTGGGTGCGCCGCGACATCCTCCCGCGGCTCGAGAAGCGCGCGCCCGGGCTGAAGCGGCGCCTCGCCGCGATCGCGGCCAAGGTCCGGGCCGCCACGGGCCGAGCCTAAGGCGCCGTCGGACCGCCGAGGATATACTCGAAGATGTTTCCGCCCGTCGCGCTGGCGGCGGCGGAAGCCGGGATGAAGCCGACCGCGGTCGTGATGAGCGGGTCGAGCACGACGCGCCGTCCCCACATCCGGGTCCTGGGCCACTTATTCATGATGAAGCGGGTCTCGTCCGCCGCGGTGGCCATGCGCGCCTCGAAGATGGTCATGACCTTGGTTTCCGCGTTGTAGACCGCGCGGACGATGACGATGTCGCCGGAGCCGTTGGTCGTCATCTGGGCGGCGGACTTGAACCAGCTGTAGGCCCCGGTCACCTCGTGCCGGGCGAAGAGGCCCTGCGCCTGCCCCTGAAAGACGACGAGCGCGTCCTTGGGCGCGACGCCGGACAGGATCTGCTGCCACTTGGTCTCGATCACCCTGCGCGAGGCGTACACGAAGGACTCGGTCGTGGCCGCGAGGCGCCCGCTTCCCTGGATCGACGCCACGGACTCCGACTTCGTCGTGTGCACGATGATATTGGCCTTCCCCCCGCTCTCGCGGCCGAGCCAGGTGGCCTCTTCCCGGGTGAGCGGCTGCGTGAGGCTCTTGCGCTCCAGCTCGGCGATTCGCGCGGCCGTCTCCGGGGGGATCGGAGGCTTGCCCCGGAAGATCGAGGCGACCTTGCCGCCGGTCCAGGCCGCCGCGTCCGAGAGCTTGGTCACCTGGGCGACCTTGGCCCAGGCCGACGCGGGGATGAAGCCCGCGGCGGCCAGGAAGCCGTTGCCCGCCACCGCGCCGGCGTCCTTGACCGCCTGCCACTTGCTGACGTCCGGGTCGGCGGCGCTCTGCGAGAGCGCGAAGGTGCTCTCCTCGAACTTGTCCAGGTTGAACGCCTCGAGGAAGGCGACCATGGTCGCCGCCCCCATGCGGCCGAGCTCGCTGGTCTTGGGGTTCTCGCCGATCGCGTCCCAGCGCGCCCGGGCCTGCGCGATGAGCCCCGTCTCGTTCTTCGGCGGCTCGACGACGGGAGGAGGAGGCGGAGGCGCCGAGGCCCGCCGCCTGAGGCTCTCGGCCTGGGCCCGCGGTATGGCGTTGAGCGCCGCGATCTGCTCGGCGGACATCGTCCGGGACCCGCCGGGGCCGGCGCCGCCGGGGACCGCGCCGCCGGCGTCGATCAAGGTCGACTTGCCGAGAGCGTCGGCCAGGGCCAGCGCGCGACGGGTCATGCCTTCGCGCAGCTGCCCCGAGATGCGCCCGTCGGCGATCAGCTTCTCGAGGACCTTGCCCTCGATGAGCTTGTCCCCGGCGGGGATCGGACCCTGAGGATAATCCGCGGGACGCAGACGCGGCCTGCCGTCCGGAACGTAGCGCTTGATCGCCGCCGCCGCTTCCTGGGCGTTCAGGCCCAGCCCCGCGCCGACCATCTCGACCTTGCCCTTGTAGACCAGAGCGTCCGACACCTGGGAGCACGGCAGCACGCAGCCGATCTGGATTTCCCGCGCGGACTGGAGGACCAGGCGAAGCTCCTCGAGGCTCGCGTCGCCCGCGGCCGGAAGACGCGCGGCGGAATCGACCGTGGGATCGCCCTGGGCATGCGCGAGGAAATTGGCCTTCGCGGCCGCCCGCAGGGCGGCCAGGTCGGCGGAGGGCGCCGGCTCGACGCAAAAGGCGGGCATGGCCGCCAGGAGAAGTACGAAGGAGGGGGCGATCATCGAGGCCTCGCCTCAGTATGACCCCCGAGACTCCGGGAGTCAATGGGGGCTGATCTTTTTACGGAATTTTAATTATGGGCGGGAAAGGACGATTTTAAAGGACTTCAGGACCGGCGGGTCGTAGGGCCGGTCGATCCCGTCCTTCGTCTCGCGCGGCACGGCCGCGATGGCCTTGGCGACCTCGAGCCCCTCGATGAGCTCGCCGAAGATCGTGTGGCGCCCGTCGAGGTCGGGCTGGGGCGCGAGCGTGATGAAGAACTGGGTCTGGGAGGTGCCGGGGCCCCAGCTCGCCATGCCGAGCAGGCCGGGCTTGTCGAAGCGGTCCCCGGGGCGGATCTCGTCGGGCACCGGAAGCTTGGGGTCGCCGTGGCCGGTCCCGGCCGGATCGCCGGTCTGGATCAGGAAGCCCGGCGCGACGCGGTGGAAGACGAGGCCGTTGTAGAAGGGCTTAGGGCGGCCCGCCAGCGCGCGCAGGTGCGCGATCGTCTTCGGCGCGCGGTCCGGATACAGGCGCGCCACCATGCGGCCCTTCGAGGTCTCAAGCACGGCGAACGGACCCGCCTGGCCGCAGCCCGCGCCGAGCAGCAGCGCCGCGAGGGCGAGGCTCCTCACCGGGGCGGGCGCGCCTTGATCAGCGCGGCCGGGTAGCCGATGTCGAGAACCTTGAGCGCGCCGACGGACGCCTTGGCGTGCGGCGCCAGCAGCCCGCGCTTGGGCAGGCCCAAGGTCAAGGTCAGGTCCGCGACGACGAAGACGCCGCTGTGATAGCCCGTGTCGGGGTGGATGCCCGAGGGGATGTCCACCGCGACGACGGGCTTCTTGGCCTGGGTCAGCTCCTTGATCATGTGGTGGATGGCGCCCGCGGGCTTGCCGGTGGCGCCGGTGCCCAGGAGGGCGTCGATCGCGAGATGGCACCAGGCGAGGGCCTTGTCGAGGCCCGAGCCGGGGCCGGCGGAGGTGACCGTGACGCCGGCGGCCTGCGCGCGCGCGAGGTTGACGCTCACGAGCTCGGGATACTTCCCCGCGCCGTCGTTCTTGGGAGGGCAGAGGAACGCGGCGACGGTGGCGCCCCCCTCCGCGAGATGACGGGCGGCGACGAGGCCGTCGCCCCCGTTCGCGCCGCGGCCGCAGCAGACCACGATCTTCGCCTGCTTGACCGAGAGGCCTTTCTCGGCGAGGAACGCCGCGCACTCCGCGGCGACGGCCTTGCCCGCGTTATCCATGAGATCGAGCGCCTTGACGCCGTGCTTCTCGGTCGCGGCCGCGTCGAGCGCGCGCATCTCGGCGGCGCCGACGACCGGGAGGCCCTCCCAGACGTCCGGGATCGGGGCCTTCATGCCCAGGAGCGCAGCGCGGAGAGCACCCAGCCGAGCGTCGCGAGGAAGGCCATCAGGAGGACGACGAGCACGCCGGCGAGATAGGGCAGGCCCAGCGTCAACCAGGCTCGCCCGCCGCTGATGCCGTACTCGTCGCGGATGCCCCGCGCCTTGTAGGACAGCGACCACAGGCCGACGAAGAAGAAGACGAGGCGCAGGCTCCAGGTCGGATTCGAGAACGCGGCCTGGCAGGCCAGGATCAGCGGCACCGCCGACAGCCAGGCCAGCTCGGACAGGCCGAGATGGACGAACAGGGCGCGGGCGTCGCCGCGCGCCCCGCCGAGCTCCAGGATGAGATGAAGCACCGCCGTCGCGACGAAGGTCATCACGGAGTGCCACAGCAGGGCCAAGGCGAGGCCGGGCCAGCCGAAAGGGAACGTCGCCCGGCCCGCGAGCGCGTGGGCCACGTACAGGCTCGCCGCCCCGAGCAGGATGGCGAGCAGGCCCAGCGCGGCCGGCCGGCGCTGGCGGATCAGCGCCGAGGCGTGGGCCCGGTCCTCGAAAAAGTCGTAGACGAGCTCGACGGCGTCCATCTACCAGCCTCCGGACCAGGCGTAAAGGAGGCCGCGCGGCAGCGCGGGGGCCGCGTTGACGGTCACGCCCCCGCCGCCGAGGCCGAAGGTCAGGCGCGCGCGCGTCTCGAGGAGCTCGAAGATGTCGTTGAGCTTCTCCGTGTCGCGGCGCACGCGCGGCTTCTCGTCCTTGATGCCGCCCAGCTCCGCGGCGAGCTTCGTGGCGTCGAAGGAGTCCCCGAGCACGTCGACGAGGCCCGCCTCCTTCGCCTGATTGCCGCTATAAATGCGGCCGTCGGCCAACGGCCGGACCTGCTCGACCGTCATCTTGCGGCCGTCGGCCACGGCCTGCACGAACTGGCCGTAGGCGTCGTCGATGAGGCTCTGAAGGATGGCCCGCTCCTCGGGCGTCATGGGGCGCGCCGGAGAGCCGATGTCCTTGTGCTTGCCGGACTTGATCGGGTCCTGCTTGTAGCCGACCTTCTGGAAAAGCCCTTCCAGGTTGGACACGGAGAAGATCACGCCGATCGAGCCCGTGATCGTGCCCGGGTGCGCGACGATCTTGTCGCAGGCCGCGCCGAGGTAGTAGCCGCCGGAGGCGGACACGTCGCCGAACAGCGCGACGAAGGGGATCTTCTTCTCCTTCTTCACGCGCTGGATGCGCATGTAGATCTCCTGCACCGCCCCGACGCTGCCGCCGGGGGAGTTGATGTCGAGGACGATGGCCTTGACGCCCTTCGTCTCGGCGAGCTGCTCGATGCGCCGCGACCACTGCTCCGCGCCGCGCTCCCAGGGCTTGCCCGACTCGGAGGCCATGATCGGCCCGCGGATCGACACCCAGCCGACCGTGTCCTTCGGCTTCAAATTGAGGAGGCTCTTCGCGTTGCCGCCGCGGCCCTTCGGCGCGTCGCCCTTGGATTTCACGACGAGGAACACCGCGGCCAGCAGCGACACGGCGTGCAGGACGATCAGGGCGGCGATCAGGCGGCGCTTGATCCGGCGCGGGCTGAGCTGGTGCGGCTCGAGCGGGGCGCCGGGGTTCTCGGGGATCGGGTCCATGAAAGCTCCTTAATTCGTACGGCGCAGGGCGTCGCTGTCGACGACCCTGTTGCGTCCGCCGGCCTTGGCCGAGTACAGCGCCGCGTCGGCCCTCGCGATCAGCTCCTCGGGCGTCGACGCGTCGCGCGGGAAGTGGGACACCCCGATCGAGATCGTCACCCGCAATTCCTCGAAGCCGACCGAGAAGAGCTCCGCCTCGATCGCGGCCCGGATCGCCTCGGCCTTGCGCAGCGCGCCGGCCGGCTCGGCCCGGGGCAGGACGATAGCAAACTCCTCGCCGCCGTAGCGCGCCACGAAGTCTGTGTCGTAGACCAAGGAATTGAGGACCACCCCGATGCGCTTCAACACCTGATCGCCGAAAGGATGGCCGTAGCGGTCGTTCAAGCTCTTGAAATGGTCGATGTCGAGGAGCATCAGGCCGAAGGTGGTCTTGAACGTCTTGGCCCGGACGAGCTCCTCGGCGATCTTCTTGTCGAAGGCGCCCCGGCGGCGCACGCCGGTGAGGCCGTCGATCTCGGAGAGGCGCTCGACCTCCTGGAACAGCTTCACCCGGCGGAAGGCCACCCCGAGCTCGGAGACGAACGACTGCGTCTTGGCCAGCCACGCCGAGGCGTCGGCGCCCTCCGGCACGCGGGCGTAGAGGTAGCCGAGCAGCTCCTGCCCCTCCTTGATCGGCACGCCGACGGAGCGCTCGGGCTTCTCGAAGGCGCGCGGCGAGGCGGCGGTCGCGCCCTGCTCCTGCATCAGGCGCTCGAGCGTGGCCCACGCGGCGCCCGGCGAGGCGCGCAGGCCGCGCACGGCCAGCGGCCGGACCTCCCCCTCTCCGCGCAGGCCGGCGACGTACAGGGCGTATTCGACGCGCGGGCCGAAGTACTGCTCCAGGGCGCCCTCGACGCGGGGCCGCGCCTCCTCCCAGGACATCGCCTCGGAGAGGCTCTTGACCATGCCGTACAGCGCCGTGGCCTCGCGGTGGGCGAGCTCGGCGTTGAGGCCCCGGGCCTTGAGCCCGCGCAGCTCCTCGGCCATGCGCTCGCGCTGGACGCGCACGCTCGCCAGGCGCTCGACGAGCCCGCTCTGCTCGGTCTCGCGCCGCCGGGCGAGCCGCCAGGAGAGAGCCGAGCCGGCGATCCCCCACGCCGCCGTCAGCGCGGCGCCGGCGCGCCCGGCCTCGGGAGCCGAGACGAGCAGGGCGGCGCCGGCCGCGAGCGCGGCGGCGAATATCGCGGACGCCGCGGCGGGACGCCGGGGGTAGGCCGCCCACAGCCCGACCGGGGGCAGCAGCGCGACGGCGACGGACAGCCATTCGTGCGTCATCCGACCACCTGGTTGCGGCCGCCGTGCTTGGCCTTGTACAGCCGCTCGTCGGCGACGCGCACGATCTGGGACGCCGTGGTCGCGTCCGTCGGGAATGACGCCACGCCCAGGCTCATCGTCGCGCGCGTCGGCGCGCCGTTGAAGACGAACGGCTCCTCGGCGATGCGCTGGCGGATGCGCTCGGCGACCTGGACGGCCTCCGAGCGCACGTAGTTGGGGAGGATGAGCGCGAACTCCTCGCCGCCGTAGCGGGCGGCGAAGTCCACCGGCCGCGCGAAGGAGCCCAGGATCGCGGCCAAGGTGCGCAGGAGCTGGTCGCCGGCCTGATGTCCGAACGTGTCGTTGTAGCGCTTGAAGTGGTCCACGTCGAGCATGATCAGAGACAGCGGCGTCTGGCTGCGGCCCGAGCGCAGGACCTCCTCCTGGAGCCTCTGCTGGAAGGCGCGATGGCTGTGAAGCTGGGTCAGCGCGTCGTGCGTGGCCTGGCGGTGCACGCTTTCATAGAGCCGGATGTTCTCGAGGGAGAGCGAGGCCATCGTCGCGAACAGGTCGGCGGTGCGGACCTCGTCGGGGCCGAACGCGCCCGCGGCGTCGCTCTCGAGCTTGACGAACCCGGCGGCCTGGCGCATGACCTTCAGCGGAATCGCCACGCCGGAGACGAAGCGCGCGCCCGGAACGACCTGGGCCTCCTGCTTCGAATCCTTGATCAGGACCGGCCCCCGGCGGCGCTGCGCCGCGAGCAGGAGGGGATCGTCGCCGGCGCCGCCGACGACGGAGACCCGCGAGGCCGGGAAGCGGTCCTGCAGGATCGTGATCAGGCGGGACTGGACCTCGCGCCCGTCGAGGGTGCCCGACAGGCTCTTGGCCGCGTCGGACAGGTCGCGGCGCAGGCGCGTGTCCACGCCGACGGTCTCCTCGTACGAGCGGTAATACTTCAGGTCCCGCTCGTCGTCGCGGATCTGGTCCTGCAGGCCCATCTGCTCGAGCAGCATCTCGCGCTCGTCGGAGAACTGCCGGCCGCGGTGCGCGGCCTGCGCTCCCGCCAGGAGCCACAGCCCCCCCAGGCCCGCGGCGAGCACGGGACGCGCCTCGGCCGAGCGGACCATCAGCACGGCCGCGACGAGGGTGGCCAGGAAGGTGAGGACGATCGGGGATTCACCGTCCTGCCTCAGGTCCGACCAGAGCAGGCACAGGCCGCAGGCGGGAATGACGGAAGGCCCGAGCTCGGGGCGGGCGACGACGAGCAAAGTCAGCCCCGCGAAGAGCCCGTACGACCCCAGCAACGTCACGGCTCTCGAGCGCGAGTCGCCCATTAAAATGGTGGAGGTGGCGGGATTTGCACCCGCGTCCAAACGGCGCCGACCGAGGTCACTACAGGCTTAGCCCATCCTCAATTTCGCCCAAGGAAAACCGATGGACGCGTGCTCCTTGGGCTAACCCCGTTCGGTCTTAGGCCCCCCGCCCACGGAATAACAGGGAAGGACCGCATCCTGCTCATTACACCGGCGACCCACCAGCAGGCGTCGTGGACCGGCGTGTGCTCACTGCGGTTTAGGCAGTGGCCCAGGCCAACTGAGTGTTGGCAGTTGTTGTTTGGTCCGGTTTTTAAGGGGCCCTGACCAACCCCTGCCTGCGACCGACGGCTCAACGACATTTGTCGAAGCTAGATCACCCCCGACAAGCTAGTATAACAGGGCGGGGCCCCGTCGGCAAGGGGCTATTCCGTCGGCGGAATCGGCCGGCGGTCGGCCGAGGCGAGCGGCTGATCGCCCGGCGCCGGCTCGGGGACCTTCACGTGCGCCGCGCTCGTGTTGCCCACGAGGTCGCGCGCCACGAAGCGATAGACCCCCGGCGCGGGCGGCACGGGGAAGCGCAGCGAGACGGGCGGCATCCCCGCGGCGGGCGCGGACCAGTCCTGCATCAGCGTCGTCGGCTTGCCGGCGGCGTCCTGGCGCCAGACCCGGACATGGGCCAGGCCGAGCGAATTCGTGTCCTTGATCTCGACCTCGTCGAGCAGCCCCGCCGAGGCCACCATCCAGATCTGAGGCGGGACGTCGTCGGCGACGAGGCGCATCAGGAATTCGCGGGGCGTCACCGCCTGTCCGGGAAAGCGCGCGTCGAATTCCGGGTAGGACGCGCTCTCGAAGTGCGGGCCGGGATCCTGGTGCGCGCGGGGCAGGCCCAGGTCGGCCTCGCCGTGCGTGAGGACGTGCGCGCGGTCGCGCGGCATGTCCGTCTCCTTGGCGATCGCCCGGATCAGCCACGCCACCGACGCGTACATGCGCCAGTAGCTTTCGGGGGCCCAATCGGACTGCACGAAGGGGTTCGGTCCGGGCTGGCCGGACTCGGTCTCGATGCCGACCGAGGCGGCGTCGATGGCCGGGTTCTTCACGTGGTTGGCGATGTTCTCGATCCGGACCATGCGGATCACGCGCCCGTCGCGGCAGACCATGAAGTGCGCGGCCGTCTTCTGGCTCAGCAGCCACGACACGGTTCCCTCGCAGGCGCCCGGCTTGCCGGTCGCGCCGCCGGAGGCGTGCAGCACGACGTACTTGATGGCCCCGGCCTCGACGCGGTCGGCCGGCGTGACCCCGGTGTCGACGCGCCGCTTCTTCCTGTTGCGGCCGATCACGGTCCGGCTCATCTTCTCCATCCGGTCGACCATGTCCGCGTAATCGAAGTTGACCTGCTCCTCCTCCCGCAGGAGCCCTTCGGGCATCGGAGTCGAGATGTGGATCAGGTCGGGCACGGCGGCGCCGGCTTCGACGCCGAAGGCGCGGGCGTTCTCCTCGAGGGCGCGCCGCAGGTCCTCATGCGGGCCGCCCTGGGCCCGCGCGGCCTGGACGACGAGCAGCAGCGCCGCGGCCGGAAGCATGGCGGAGAGGAAGCGGACCATTAGGCGCAGGATACTCCGCTTCGCGCCCGCGCGGCAAGGCCATAGGGCCCACCCGAGGGCGGTCCGGTGGGCCTAGGCCGTTTTCGAGCGCGCGCCGCCGGCGGCCGCCGCGAGCGCCGTCACGAACTCCGCCGGCGTGCGGTAGCGCCGGTCGGGGTCGGCCTGGAAGGCCTTCAGGAAGACCTCGTCGAGCGGCTCGGGAAGCCCCGCGATCGCGCGCGAGGGCGGGATGTAGCTCATGTTGATCTTGTTCAT
>JAMPYD010000460.1 GCA_023700845.1 Elusimicrobiota bacterium
GAGCGGGAGCACCGCCCCTTTTCTCCGATTCGCGCCGCCGCCACGAGGAGCTCATGACCACCGCCACGCACGATTACCGCACGATGGGAAAGCAGGTGCGCAAGACGATCACCGAGATGGTGATCGCCGCCGCCCGCGGCCACGTCGGCTCGGCCTTCTCCATCGTCGAGACCTTGCTCGTCCTCTACAAGGGCGGCATCCTGAAGGTCGATCCCAAGAACCCGCACTGGGAGGACCGCGACCGGCTGATCCTCAGCAAGGGCCACGGCTGCCTGGCGCTGTACCCCATCCTCTGCGATCTCGGATTCTTTCCTAAAACGGAACTCATGTTGTACTGCAAGCCCGACGGCATCCTGGGCGGCCATCCGGAACACACCAAGATACCCGGCGTCGAGGCCTCCACCGGCGCCCTCGGCCACGGCCTCTCCATCGGCATCGGCATGGCGCTCGCGGCCCGCATGAACAAGCGCGGCTACGGCGTGTACGTGCTCCTCGGCGACGGCGAGTGCGACGAGGGCTCGATCTGGGAGGGCGCGCTCTCCGCCTCCAAGCACAAGCTCGAGAACCTGACCGTCATCGTCGACTACAACAAGCAGCAGTCCTACTCCGACGTCTCCGAGGTCCTGCCGCTCGAGCCGTTTGCCGACAAGTGGAAGGCCTTCGGCTTCGACGTCGCCGAGGCGCACATGGACCGTCCCGAGGAGCTGGAGAAGCTCCTCAAGCGCCCGCGCGGCGCCGGCCCCCGCGTGATCATCACGCACACGATCAAGGGCAAAGGCATCTCCTTCATCGAGAAGAACCTGTCCTGGCACCACAAGGGCAAGCTGACGCCCCAGGAAGTCGAAAACATCTTCAACGAGCTGGAGATCTGACATGAGAAAACGCTGCCTCGACGCCGTCTACCGGCTCGCGAAGAAGAACAAGGAGATCATTTTCATCGGCTCCGACCTCGGCGTCGGCGTGATGGACAACTTCAAGAAGGAGATGCCCGACCAGTGGTTCATGGAGGGCGTCTCCGAGCAGCACATCATCGGCATGGCCTCCGGCCTCGCCATGACGGGCAAGACCGTGTACATGAACACGATCGCGACCTTCATCACGCGCCGCTGCTACGAGCAGAACGCGATCGACCTCGGCCTCTCCAACGTGCCGGTGCGCCTGCTCGGCTCGGGCGGAGGCCTCGTCTACGCGCCGCTGGGGCCGACCCACCTCGCCACCGAGGACATCGCCCTGATGCGCGCCATCCCCAACATGACGATCTTCGCGCCCTGCGACGCCGAGGAGATGGAGCGCGGCATGATGGCCACGGAGAAGCTTCCCGGCCCGCTGTACGTGCGCATCGCCAAGGGCGGCGAGACCGTCGTCAGCAAGCCCGAGGCCGGCTTCACGCTCGGCAAGGCGATCCTGATGAAGGAGGCCGGCGACGTCCTCTTCGTCACGACGGGCGTCATGCCCGCGCGCGCCCTCGAAGCCGCGCAGCTGCTCGAGGCCGAGGGCCTCAAGGCCGGCGTACTGCACTTCCACACGGTCAAGCCCTTCGACCACGCGGCCCTCCTCGCGCAGGCCGCCAAGGTCAAGGCCGTGATCAGCGTCGAGGAGCACACCTTGATCGGCGGCCTGGGCAGCGTGGTCGCCGAGACGCTCGCCGACCACGCTTTCGAGCGGACGCCTCGCCTCAAGCGTCTGGGCATCCCCGACGTGTTCCCGGACAAGTACGGCTCGCAGAACTCCCTGCTCGAGCGCTACGGCCTCAGCGGCCCGCAGCTCGCCGAGCAGGCCCGCGCGCTCGTGTCCGGCGCGCCGGCGCGGCTCACGCCGGTGGGAGGCTGAATGCCGAACGAATATCTATCGAGCGACGAACGCTCCTTCGCCGAGTCCTTCCTGAAGCAGGGCTTCGCGATCATTCCGCTTGAGAACCGCGCCCGCCTCGACGCCGTGCGCGAGAAGATTTACGCGCTCGGCGCCTCCCACCTCGGCCTCAAAGGCGCCAAGAAGCCCTCGCTCGCCGAATTCTTCGACCACACCGAGCGCTACGTCGGCGTGGAAGGACTCAACGGCCTGCGCCTGGCCGTCATCAACGGCCTCAATGCCGACCCCGGGCTCATGCCAGGCTTCTTCGGCATGGCCCGAAAGTTCGTCGAATGGACCGTCGGAAACGAGATCGCGATGCAGCGCGGGATCAACCTCAGCATACAGCTCCCCGGCGACGATAGCTCGCTGCTCCCCATCCACTCCGACGTCTGGGACGGGAACTCGCCCTACGAGATCGTGCTGTGGTTGCCGCTCGTCGACTGCTTCAAGACCAAGTCGATGTACGTGTTGCCGCGCGCCGCCAGCCGGCGCGCCTACGGAGAGTTCAAGAAGGGCAAGGGCTTCAACGCCGAGAAGCTGTTCCAGCGCGTGAAGCCCGGCTTGACCTGGCTCGAGGTCCCCTACGGCAAGGCCGTGCTTTTCTCCCACTGCCTGCTGCACGGCAACCGCGTCAACGACGAGAAGACCACGCGTTGGACCTTCAACATCCGGCTCAAGGGCCTGCTCACGCCCTACGGAGTCAAGGAGCTGGGCGAGTCGTTTCTGCCCGCCGTCGTGAGGCCGGCGACCCGTATCGGATTCGAGTACGC
>JAMPYD010000461.1 GCA_023700845.1 Elusimicrobiota bacterium
CGCCCGGGCAACCCCGCGGCGGTGGGCGCCTCCGCCGCCGACTGGAAGGAGCTCATCTCGTTCTGCGTCGAGAAAGGCATGCGCCTCGTCAACGACGGCGCCTACGCCGGCCTCGCCGCGGCCGGCACCCACGTCACATTGGCCTCGGTCGCCAAGGACTTCCCCGCGCTCGAGTGGCTCGAGCTGTACTCGGTGAGCAAGTCCTACAACGATCCCGGCGCGCGCCTCGGCGCCCTCGTCGGCTCGAAGGATTTCGTCGAGGACTTCATCCTGGTCAAGGGAAACACCGACTCCGGCCCCGTCCCCGGCGTGATGGCCGCCTACGGCGAGTTTTTGAACACGCCCGCCGCGGCGCGCGCCGCCCTCGACGAGATCCGCGGCCTGTACGAGAGGCGCCTGGCCTACCTGATCCCGGCACTCAAGGCCGCGGGCCTGCGCCCCGCGTGCGCGACCGAGGCCGGCTTCTTCACGCTGTGGAAGACTCCGCGGGAAGCTTTCGGGAAAAAATTGCCGGAAGAAAACCGCCACGAAGCCTTCAACCGCGCCGTGATCGCCGAGACGGGAATCGTCGGCGTGCACTTCTCCGCGCCGGGCGATTCCGGGACGCCGGAGCCCCTGATCCGCTACGCGGTGTGCGCCGACGTGCTCGACAAGACATTCCAAGAACGCCTCGAGGCGGGCCTGGCGCGGATCAAGCCGGTCTACTGAGCGCGCGACACGCACCGGTGCGAGTCCGTCTGTTTCCGGAAACTGTCGCGCATTGACTATTGATAATCACTCGTTCCGGGACGAGTGATTATCAGTAGTTCGGCGGCGAAAGCCGCGTCTACTGAGCGGTCACGGAGAGGGCGCGCTCGCGGGCGGCTTCGCGGCGCAGCCTGGCGGCGCGGGACCGCGCCGCCTTGGAGCCCTTCTCCGGGCGCGAGGCCGTCAGAGCGCGCTCGGCTTCGGCGCGGCGCCCCGCGGGGCTCGCGAACCAGCCCTTGTCCGGAGCGACCACGCGCGCTCCGCCGAGGGCGGCGGGAGAGATCGGCGCGGCGACGGCGTCGCGCATCTCCTCGGGAGCCGCCGGCGCCTGCGTGGAGCGGCGGGCGAGCGCTCCCACCGTCAGCGCCAAAGCCAGGGCGCCGGCGAAGGTCCAGACGCGCGTGCCGCGGTTCTTTTCCATTAATAAAGGTTACCGGACATCCGCCCGCCGGAAAAGGGCCTTTGGTCCTAAGCCGTGCGGGTCCTCCTCGGATAATTACGGATATTAATGTCTGGCATTTATGTTGCTACACGATTGTCACGCATCGTTTACGAGGAGCATATATGAGAAAGTTATGGGCCGCCTTCACCGTCGTCATCGTCGGATCCTTCGCCGTCCTGGGCTGGGTCGGCGTGGAGATGAACCACCACAAGCCGCCGATCCCCCTCTCCGTCGTCGATGAGGCCGGCAAGCCCCTGTTCCCCGACGGGGCGATCATGGAAGGCCAGGACGTCTGGCGGGCGCTGGGCGGCATGCAGGTCGGCTCGGTGTGGGGCCACGGCGCCTACGTCGCCCCCGACTGGACGGCGGACTGGCTGCACCGCGAGCTGACCGTCGTGCTCGACGGCTGGGCCAAGGCGGAGAAGGCCGAGTCCTACGCGGCGCTTCCCCTCGAGCGCCAGGCGGCCCTGCGCCAGCGCGCGGAAACGCTGTTCCGGACCAACGGCTACGACGCGGCGGCCGGACGCCTGACCGTGTCCGCGGACCGCGCGGCCGCGTTCCGTTCCAATCTCGAGCACTACGGCGACGTGTTCGCCAACGGCCGAAAGGCCTACGCGATGCCCAAGGGCGCGCTGACCGATCCCGAGAAGGCCTTGAAGCTGTCCGCCTTCTTCTTCTGGACCTCGTGGGCCGCGTCGACGAACCGGCCGGGAAGCGTCCACACCTACACCAACAACTGGCCGCACGAGCCGCTGATCGGCAACCGCCCCACCGCCCCCGCGATGTTCTGGACCGGCATCAGCATCATCATGCTCCTCGCCGGCATCTGCGCGATGGTGTGGTACTACGCCGGCGCCGGCCACGGCGACGAGCGCCGCAAGGACGTTCCCGCCCGCGACCCGCTGCTCGGCCTCAAGCTGACCGCGTCGCAGAAGATGACGCTCCCGTACTTCGCGACCGTCGCCGGGCTCATCCTCGCGCAGATCGGCGTCGGCATCGTCACCGCCCATTACGGCGTCGAGGGCGACGGCTTCTTCGGCATGCCGCTCGACCGCTGGCTGCCCTACGTCGTGACGCGCACCTGGCACATCCAGCTCGGGCTGTTCTGGATCGCGACGAGCTGGCTGGCCGCGGGCCTGTTCATCGGGCCGATCATCCTCGGCCGCGAGCCGAAATACCAGGCCCTCGGCGTCGGCGTCCTGCTCGGCGCGCTCGTCGTCATCGTCGTCGGCTCGCTCGCCGGCGAGTGGGCGAGCGTGTTCCATAAGTTCTCCGGGAACAACTGGTTCCTGTGGGGCCATCAGGGCTACGAGTACGTCGAGCTCGGGCGCGTCTGGCAGATCGGCCTGTTCGCCGGCCTGCTGATCTGGCTGGCGCTCGTCGGCCGCTGCGTGATCCCGCCTCTCGTCGAGGCGAAGCCCGGCACCTCGA
>JAMPYD010000462.1 GCA_023700845.1 Elusimicrobiota bacterium
GGCCTCGGCCGAGGCGTCGCGGGAAATCTCCGCGCTGTTCGACGGCGCCGGGGCGGGGGCGGACGCGGCGGCCTCCGTCGACGCGGGCCCGTCCTCGCCGCGCGGACCGGCGCTGGCCCCGTCGACGCCGCGCCCCTCGCGGCGCATGCCCGAGGGCGTCAAGCGCGCCTTCCAGAACTCCGCCGTCCTGGGCGGCGGCATGGCCGCCCTCGGCGGCGGCCTGTTCGCCTGGACGCAGTCCTTGTTGAGCGCGCCGACGCCCGCGCAGTTCGCCCTTCTCGCCGCGCCGCTCCTGCTGATTCCGTTCCACTTCGCGCTCGTCTCCGGCTTCTGGGCCGGGCGCTACTACGCCTACCCGAAGCTGAGCCCGGCGGGGAAAGCCGCGTTCGAGACGTCCTGGCGGGCGCTCGCCGTCGCGTACCCGGTCGCGGCGCTGGGCATGATGGCGGCGTGGTTCCAGATCGTGGGGAACAATCCCACGATGCTCGCCTTGATGGGGCTTCCCGCCCTCGTCGCGCTCGGCGAGGTGACGCATCACTTCCTGTACCGCGTCGTCCCGGAGCGCGCCCAGGACAAGGGCAAGCCGCTGACGGACTGGCGCAGCCGCGCCGGCGGCAACATCGGCCAGCAGCTCAAGCGCATGCGCCGCAAGCCTTGACGCGCTCCGCGCTCGGGGCTAAACTTCCGCCGTGGATTTTAACCGGCTCAAAAAACCCCTGACGATCGCCGCGGTCGTCTGCGTCCTCGGGGGCGGGGCCTGGTGGGCGCTGACGCGCGGGGGCTCCGCCCGGAAGACGGGCGCCGGCGAGGCCGCCGCGCCGCCCGCGCCCGTCGACCCGGCCGTCGCCCTGCTCGCCGCCCACCGCGCCGCGGGCGCGGCCAAGGACTGGCCCCGCCAGGAGGCGCTGTGGGCGGAGATCGCCGCGCTGAGCGCGGACGAGCCCGGCCGCCGCCGCCAGATCCAGGACGACCGCGCGGGCTGGCTGATGCGCGCGCTCCGGGAGAACGACGACGCCTCCGCCGACCGCCTCGCCGCCGCGATGGCCGCCGCCACCGGCAACGACGAGATCAACCCCCGCCACGCCCTCAAGGAGTGGCGCGCCCGCCAGCTCGAGAAGTGGCGCGCGGCCCGCGCCGCCAAGGACGCCGCCGCCGAGGCCAAGGCCCTCGCGGCGATGAGCTCCTGGGAGCCGCTCGACTCGGACCTGCCGCGCGACCTCGTCGCCGCCGCCTCGCCCTCCGAGCTCCTGACCCTGGGCCAGGCCGCGCTCAAGGACGGGGCTTACGCCCAGGCCGCCGTCCTGCTCACCGCCCTGACCATGGCCCGCGGCGACCAGACCCGGGCGAGGATCCTGCTCGACGACGCGATCATGGGCCTCGCCGCCGCCCCGGCCCTCGCCGTCCCCGCGCCCGACGGCCCGCCGCCGTCCGTCGACCTCTACCAGCGCGTCGCCGGCCCCCGCCGGGGCGAGGCGCTGAGCCTGGCGGCCGCGCTCATCGAGGCGCGCGCCGACGAGCTGCTCGCCGACAAGCCCGGCCTGAGCGGCCCGCTGTACGACGACGCCCTGCGCCGCCTTAACGAGGTCGCCAGCCTCGAGCGCAGGCCCGTCGCCGAGCCCGTCGCCGCGCGCCTCGGCCTCAAGGCCGCCGACGCGCGCATGTCCGCGGTCCTCAAGATGCTCGACACGGCCCCGGACCTCGCCCTCGCCGAGCTGCGCCCGCTCTTTCGCGACGGCAAGGACGAGGGCCGCCGCCAGCGCGCGCTCGAGTCCGTGGTCGGAGCCTGGCGCAAGGCCCGCGACGCCGGGGCCTTCGACCGTCTCGCGGACCTCTCCGCCTACCTGGTCGCCGAGGCCGGCGCGCCGGATCCCGAGGACCCGTTCCGCGCCGAGTTCAAGGCCGGCCTCGCCAAGCTGGCCGAGGACTCGAAAAAAGAAAGCCTCAACAAGCAGGTCTTCGCCCTGTCCTTGCTCGCCGACGCCTTCCCCGCCGACCCCGAGGGCCTCGCCGCCCGCCGCGACGGCGCGGCCCGCGGCGCCGACCTCGCCCGCGCCGCGGCCGAGCGCGGCCAGCCCCCGCAGCAAATCGGCAACTCCGGCCTGACCGCCCGCAGCGTCGCGCTCGTCGAGAACGGCGCCGCGCACCCCGTCCTCATGGTCTTCGACGGCCCGGAGACCTTCTTCGTCCGCGTCAACCCCTACCGCCGCGGCTCCGTCGTCCTCAAGGACGGCAAGTACCTCGTCGGCGTCTTCACCCTCAAGGGCGAGATCGCGCCCTACGCGTCCGAGACGACCCTCGGCTCCGTCCTCGTGCGACAGAAGTTCACGGGTCCGGCCCCCGGCCCCGTCGGCCCCGGCGCGAACCAGTTCGGCTTCACCACCTACGGCCATTGGTCCGTCCTGCGCGCCCCCGCCGGCGAGACGTACGCCGCCAACCCGATGAACGGCACCGTCCGGCCTTGACAGAGGCCGCCCCCGGGGCTACCCTCGGGTGAGGCCTATGATCCCCCTCATAAAGGCGTCCGTTCTCGCCCTCGCCGCGCTGGCCGGCCCCGCCCTCGCCGCCGATTCCTTCGAGGCCATCGACATGGGCGCCCTGCGCCAACGCGCCGCCGCCGCC
>JAMPYD010000463.1 GCA_023700845.1 Elusimicrobiota bacterium
GCCGCCCTGTCGATGCTGCCCGAGGCCCTGGCCGAGTCGCGCCGCGGCGACTTCCTGGCCTACGACTACGGCCGCTCGATCCTGCGCGCGCTTCCGCGCGGCGCGGTGCTCGTGATGGACGGCGGAGACGACACCTTCTACTCCTTGATGCACCTCACCGTCGCCTCCGGCCTGCGTCCCGACGTGGAGCTGCGCGACCGCGGCGGCGTGGTGTTCCCCGGCGGCTACGGCGCCGATTTCCGCTCCTTGCCCAAGGACGCCAAGGAGGCCCGGCGCCGCGAGGTCGAGGGCCGCTGGTTCGCCTCGGGGCGGCTCTGGTACTCGACGCTCAACGACAACGTCCTGCCGGGGGCCGTCCTCGCCCCCGCCGGCCCCCTGCGCCGCCCCCTTCCGCCCAAGGCCGCCTTCCCCGACGGCCCCGCCCTGCGCGAGGCCATGGCCGTGCGCTGGACGCGCGAGGCCGCCGCGGCCCGCTACCGGGACCGGGCGCTCGCCGCGTTCTTCCCGTATCAGCGCGGCGTCGAGGCCCTCTCGCGCGGCGCCGCGGACGAGGGCGTCTCCTGGATCGAGTCCGCCGCGGCGCTCGCCCCCGACGCGCTGTGGGTCGCGCCGACGGCCGCCTACGCCCTCGGCGTCGCCGGCTTCCGCGCCGTCGAGCGCCGCGACTGGCCCGCGGCCGAGCGCGCCTACCGCGCGGGCGCCGCGCTCGAGCCGGAGAAGGCCGAGCCGCTGACCAACCTCGGCGTGTCGCTCGAGCGCGCCGGGAAATTCCCCGAGGCGGAGGCCGCCTTCCGGGAGGCGATCAAGCGCGAGCCCCGCTCGCCGCGCGCCTGGTCGGTCCTCGGCGCGCGCCTGTGGGCGGACAAGCGCTGGGCGGACGCCGCCGACGCCTTCTCCTCGGCGGCGGCGCTCGACCCGTCCGACGCCGCCTCGGCCTCCTGGGCCGCGCAGGCCCGCTTCCGGGCGACGGGGAAAAGATGAGCCTCGCGGTTTTCCTCGGCGTCCTGGCGCTGTACCTGGCGAAGCTTCCCCCCGTGCTCGCGCCCTGGCGCGACACGGGCGAGATGACCTTGGCCGCCGCCACGCTCGGCGTCGCGCACCCGACGAGCTACCCTCTCTACGTCCTGCTCGGCCGCCTCGCGTCTTTGGTGCCGCTGGGCAACGCCGCCTACCGCCTCAACCTCCTGTCCGCCGTCGCCGGCGCCGCGGCGTGCGCGTTGCTCTTCGCCGCGCTGCGTCCCCGCCTCGGGCGCTTCGCCGCGCTCGCCGCCGCCGCCTGCCTCGCGCTGAACCCCGGCTTCTGGGCCGTGTCCCAGGTCTCCGAGATGTACTCGCTGTGGGTGCTGAGCGCCGTGGCCCTGACCGCGCTGGCCGCCCGCCTGTCGCGGGACCCCTCCGAGCGCCTGTGGCCGGCCTTCTGCTACCTGTGCGGCGTCCTGCTCGCCAACCGCCTCGACCTGCTCCTCCTCGCCCCCGGTCTCGTGTGGCTCGCGCTGTCCGCGCGCCCCGCCGAGAGGGGCGAGGACGGCGTGTGGCTCGGGGCCTGCGCCTTGCTCGTCCCCGCGGCCGCGGTGTTCACGGGCTCCAACCTCCCCGCCGTGGTCCTGATCCTCGCGACCTTCCTCCAGCGCACGCGGGGCGAGGGCGCCGCGCGGCGTCGGGCCTGGGCCGTCGGCGCGGGCCTCGCGGGGCTGACGGCGTACCTGTACCTGCCCGTGCGCTCGGCGACGGGCCCCCTGCTCGACTGGAACCATCCCGCCGCGGCCGCGCAGTTCGCCGACTCGCTGCTGCGCACCCGCTACGGCGGCACGCTCGACCTGATCTCCCGCCAGTACGCCGCCGGGGAGCTGTTCGCCGACAACCTGCGCCTGTGGGGCGCGCATCTGTGGGACGCCTTCGGCCCGGCGCTGGCCCTCGCCGCCCTCGGCGCCGCCGCCGATTTCCGCGAGGACCGCTCCCGCTTCGTCGGCCGGTTCGCGGCCTGGTGGTGGGCCGGCCCCGTCTTCCTGTTCCTCGCGAACATGCCGCCCAACCCCCACGCCGCCGCCATCCTCGATCCCCACTACCTGCTCTCCGACGCGGTGCTCCTGTTCTGGCTCGCCGCCGGCGTCGCGGCGCTCGGCGCGCGGAGGCGCGCGCTCGCGCTCGCGGCGGTGCTCGCCTGGCCGCTCGCGCGGGCCGTCCCCGACCGCCTCGACCGCCGCGAGCACTTCCACACGCTCGACTTCGCGGCCAACGTCTTCCGCGCCGCGCCGCCGGGCTCCGTCGTCGTCGCGAAGAAGGACGTGCCGCTCTACGCGCTGTGGCATTACCAGACCGTCGCCGGCCGCCGCCCCGACCTGCGCGTCGTCTCCCAGGGCCTCTCCGGGTCGCCGTGGTACCAGGCCGACTGGCGGCGCCGCGACCGGGACCTTCTCGTGACGAGCCTGGCCGCGCCCGAGGGCTGGGCGGCCCTGGGCCTGCGGGGCGCTCCGGTGCTGATGACCCAGGACGCCGAGCCTCCCCCGTCCCTCGCCGCGTCCCTGGAGCCCCGCGGCCTTCTGCTCGCGGCGTCGGGCGCCGCGGGGGATTTCCCCCGCGACCTGCTGGTCCGGCGCGGCGCGCGCCGCGCC
>JAMPYD010000464.1 GCA_023700845.1 Elusimicrobiota bacterium
GGGCCACGGCATCTTCACCTATCACTTTCTGAAAGCGCTGTCCGGCGGGGCGAAGACGCCGCGCGCGCTGCATGACTACCTCAAGCCGCGCGTCCAGGACGACGCCCGCCGGCAGAACCGGGAGCAGTCGCCCACCTTGGCGGGAAGCGGGGCGGACACGGCGTTTTAACGGAGCGGCCCATGCATCGAATCCTCCTCCTGGCATCGGCGGCCTTGCTCATGTCGGGCTGCGGCGTATCGAAGAGCAACGCGGTCTACCGCAGCGACACCGCCGCCGTCCAGCGCTTCCTCGACGAAGGGACATCCGCGGACGGATCGTATTCCGGGATGAGCTATCTCTGCCAGGCCGCCGCGAACGCCAACGCCGAAACGGTGAAGCTCCTGCTGGCCCGCGGCGCCGATCCCTTCAAGAAGTCCCGCGGCCGCACGCCATTGGAGTGGGCCGTCGAATTCGACCGCAAGGAGAACGCGGAGCTCCTGCGCCAAGCGGAGGCGAAGCGCTCCGGCAAGCCCGCGGAGGACCGCGCCGCCGGGCTGCCCCCGGAGAGGAAAATGCCCGTCTCCGACGTGGATTCGCCCTCGCGCCGCGACGCCGCGCGCCCCGACGACTTCGCCGTGGTGATCGGCATCGAGAAGTACTCCCGCCTCCCCGAGGCCGCCTTCGCCGAGAACGACGCCGACGCGATGAAGAAGCACCTCCTGGCCCTCGGCTACCCCGAGCGCAACATCGTCCTCCTCAAGGGGGGACAGGCGACGCGCGGCGCGATCTCGGGCTACGTCGAGGAGTGGCTGCCGAAGAACGCCTCCGAGAGGTCCCGCGTCTTCGTTTATTTCTCGGGGCACGGCTCTCCCGACGCCAAGACCGGCGATGCCTATCTCGTGCCTTGGGACGGCGACGCGATGTTCCTAAAATCCACGGCCTACCCGCTCAAGTCGCTGTATGCCTCGCTCGGAAAGCTCAAGGCGAAGCGCGTGCTCGTAGCGCTCGACTCCTGCTTCTCCGGCGCGGGCGGACGGTCGGTGCTCGCCGAAGGCGCGCGCCCGCTCGTGACGCGGACCGCGGAGCTCGAAGCGCCCGCCGGCGTGACCGTGCTCAGCGCCGCGTCGGCCGACGAGATCACCGCGACGATCAAGGACCAGGGGCACGGCGCCTTCACCTACTATCTGCTCAAGGCCTTCAACAACGGCAAGGTCACCGCGAAGGCCGCGTACGAAGAGCTCAAGCCGCGGGTGCAGGACGAAGCGCACCGCCAGAACCGGGAGCAGACGCCGCTGCTTTTCGGAGAGGACGCGGCGTTCTAAAGGAGACCTACCATGAATCGATTCTCTCTCGCCGTCCTCGCGCTGACTGTCCCGCTCCTCGCGGGCTGCGTCGCCACCCCGCTCAATAAGGCCATCAAGAGCCGCAGCCTCCCCGAGGTGCAGCGGCTCGTCGAGTCCGGCGCCGACGTCAACGAGCTCTCCGGGTTGGGGACGATGTTCGCGCCTCTCCCGCAGGCGGTCATATACTCCACCCCGGAGATCGTGACCTATCTCGTCAAGAAGGGAGCGCGCCACCACAACGAGGCCTTGAACCGCGCCACGTGGCTCCCTCGCCTTGAAATGCTCGACGCCTTGATCGACGCCGGCGTCGACCCCGACCAGGAAGTCAACGTGCATCGGTACAAGGAAATGGTCGAATCCGCCATGCGCCGGCGAACCCGCTCCGCCCCGCCGTCCGCCGTCGCCGAACACCGGCCGCCGGAAAACCGGGCCCCCGTCTCCGACGTGGACGCGCCCTCGCGCCGGGCCGCCGAGCGGCCGGACGACTTCGCCCTCGTCGTCGGCATCGAGGAGTACCAGACCGTGCCCAAGGCGGACTACGGCGCGCGCGACGCGGCGACCGTCAAGCGCCACCTCGAGGCGCTGGGCTTCCCGGCGCGCAACATCGTCACGCTCACCGGCCAGGAGGCGACGGCCAGCAAGCTCAAGAGCTACCTCGAGGAGTGGCTGCCGCTCAACGTGAAGGCGAACTCGACCTTGTTCTTCTACTATTCCGGCCACGGCGCGCCCGACATCAAGTCCGGCGACGCGTACCTGGTGCCCTGGGACGGCGACCCGAAGTTCCTGAAGTCCACGGCCCTGCCGCTGACCCGGCTCTACGCCGACCTGTCGAAGACCAAGGCCAAGCGCGTGATCGTCGCCCTCGACGCCTGCTTCTCCGGGGCGGGGGGACGCTCGGTGCTGGCCAAGGGCGCGCGCCCCTTGATCGCCAAGATCGCCGACACGGCGCCCACCGGCGGGAACCTGACCGTGCTCGCGGCCGCCTCCGGCGACGAGATCACCGGCTCGCTCGACGAGCAGGGCCACGGGATGTTCACGTATCACCTGCTGAAGGGCCTCTCCGCCGACCCCAAGGCCAGCGCCAGGTCGCTGTTCGATTACGTGATGCCGCGCGTGCAGGACGACGCGCGGAGGCAGAACCGGGTGCAGACGCCGGTGCTCGCGGGCGCGGCGCTGACCGAGCCGCTGCTCGCGCCCTAGCCCTTACTTCTTCCTGCCCTCGACGAGCCGCTCGGCGAGGTCGCC
>JAMPYD010000465.1 GCA_023700845.1 Elusimicrobiota bacterium
CTTGGGCGAGCCCATGTTTCCGATGATCGCCGGGCCCGTGTTCAGGCCGATGCGGTTGCGCACGGGGGGGTAGCCCAGGCCGTCGAACTCGGCCTTGAGGCCGGCGAGCTTCTTCTGGTTGGCGAGCGCGACCTTGCAGGCGACCAAAGCGTGCCCCTCGCAGGGCAGCGGCGCCCCCCAGAAGGACATGATCGCGTCGCCGATGTACTTGTCGAGGGTGCCCCCGGAGTCGAGCACGGTCTCGGTCATCTCGCCCAGGTAGCGGTTCATCAGCTGGGTGAGCTTCTCGGGGCCGAGCTTCTCGGAGAAGCTCGTGAAGCCCTCGATGTCGGAGAAGTAGAAGGTCGCCTCGCGGCGCTCGCCGCCGAGCGCGAGGGCCTCGGGGCGCTCCGCGATCTGGCGGACGACCTCGGGGGAGAGGTAGAAGGAGAACGCGCCCTGGATGTAGCGCTTCTGGCGTCCCTCGACGGCGTAGCTCCAGGCCGAGGCGGCGGCGAAGCCCAGCCACAGCGCGAGCTGGGGAGAGGTCATGTCGAGCCAGACCCCCCGGGAGAAGGCCGCGCAGGACGCGCCGAGAAGGAGCCCGCTCGAGGCGAGCATCACGCCGAGCGCCCAGCCCAGGCGGGGGGACCGCCGCGACGCGGCGCCGGCCAGGACGAGCGCGAGCGCGACGAGGACGAACACCGCGGCGGCCGGAGCGCGGGTCAGCCCGTCGCCGTGCATCAGGTTGTCGGCCGCGGCGGCCACGATCTCCGTGCCGGGGAAGACGGGGTCGATCGGAGAGGGATGGTTGTCGAGCAGGCCCGGCGCGCTCATGCCGATGAAGACGATCTTGTCCTTGAACAGCGCCGGCTCCAGGGCCGGCTTGGTCTTCTCCTCGAGCGCCACGAACGAGGTCACGAGGTCCGAGAAGTGGTAGGACTCGTAGGTCTTCAGCGGCGAGGCGTTCTCCGTCAGCCCCTTGCCGTGGAAGCGCACGAGCAGGCGCCCGTCCGTGAGCCGCGGGGCGAGCTCGTCGAGGGTCTTGCCCGTCGCCAGCATCGCCGCGGCCGCGGGCAAGGTCGGGTAGAGGCGGCCGCCGAGCGAAACGAGGAGCGGGACGCCGCGGAAGACCCCGTCGAGATCGGCCTCCGCCTTCGTGTCGCCGAGGGCGCGCGCCCCGGACAGGAGGGGGGCGATGGGCAGGCGGACCGACGCGCGCTTGGCCGCCGCGGCGGCGAGCACGGGGCCGGCCTCCACGGCGAACCGCGCCGGGGCGGCCTCGGGCCGTCGGGGATCGGCCTTGGCGTCGGTCTCCATGGCGAGGACGACGAAGCCCGCGTCCTTGACGGCCGCGCCCAGCGCCGCGTCGAGGCTGACCTCGCCGGCGTTCGTGAAGAGCACGTCGAAGACGACGGCGCGCGCGCCCGCGTTCTTAAGGAACGAAAGGGCCGGGACGTAGATGTCGCGCGGCCAGGGCCAGGCGTTGTGGTCCTTCTCGAAGCGGTCGAGGCTCGCTTGGTCGATCGTGACGTGGACGATGGCCGGGTCGCGCCGCGCGGGATCGGCGAAGCGGCGCGCGCGCCAGTCCAGGGTCTTCAGCTCCACGCCCCGCATGACGTCGGTGGAACGGATGGCCAGGGCGAAGCCGCCGACGCCGGCGAGCAGCGCGAGGAGGGGGAGCAGGCCGCGCAGGCCCTTGGGGAGAGCGTTCACGGACTCATCGTAGCGAAAAAAAAGCCGCCCGTGAGGGCGGCTTTAAATTGGTGGACGTGACAGGGATTGAACCTGCGACCTCATCCTTGCGAAGGATGCGCTCTCCCAGCTGAGCTACACGCCCGACGTGAAGATTATGGCAAAAACTCGGGTTTTCGTCCAGAGGGCGTACGTATCAGTGGGGGATGTAAAAGTACCCCATCTCAGCGCGTTCGATCCTATCTCCGATCGTCTTTCCCAGCACGCGGCGAAGTTGGGAGATGTTGTTGCGCAGGACCTGAGAGACCGCGAGGTCGTGGTCGGGGGTGTGGTAGGGGTGACGAGTGAGGAAGGCTTGGTAAAGGACGTGATCCTCGACGGGTATCGGCGCGGAACGCGCCAGCGCGCACAGCGCCGTGAAGGGGCCGGGGTGAAGGCTGGCGATCTCGTTGCCGGCCAGGAACACCTTGTTCCCGATGGGGTCCACCCGCAGGTCGCCGGCATCGATGACGCCCCGGTCGCGCTCCTGCTGGGTTAGGATGGATACGATGGCGGCCACCAGTTCATCCTCGGTCTTCGTTCCTTTCTCCACTCGGTACAGCGCCAGCCGCTTTAGGACATCTGTCGCGTGGATGGCTCTTCCGGTCAGGATGACGATAGGGAGGCTTTGCAGGCGGGGAGAACTCTTGACGTAGTCGCATAGAGTCAAGCCGTCGCCGTCCTTCAGGGTCAGATCCAGCAAGAGGCAGCGCGGCAAGGTGCAGCAGGTACTGAGATGCTCCCGCATCTCTTTGGCCGAACGCAGTCTCCGCACGGAGAGGTTTCGGGAGGCGAGCCAGTGCTTGACGAGCCCTGCCCAGGCGTCGTCGTCTTCGACGTGAAGGACGTCGATGCGGCGTTTAATCTCGGCTTCGGTCATGCGAGGGGTAGCGGGA
>JAMPYD010000466.1 GCA_023700845.1 Elusimicrobiota bacterium
GTGGTCATCACGGAGACCGTCTTCGACTTCCCCGGCATCGGACGCTGGGGCGTGCAGGCCGCGCAGCAGCTCGACATCCCCGGGGTGCTCGGCTCGACCTTGCTGGCCGCCTTCCTGTTCGTGATGGCGAACCTCGTCTCCGACCTCCTGTACGCCGTCGTCGACCCGCGCATCCGGGTGGGGAACTGAGATGGCGAAGCTCAAGTCCGTCTGGAAGGTCCTCAAGCACCGGCCGATGTCGCTCCTCGGCTTCGGCCTCATCGGCTTCTTCCTGGCCGTGGCGGCGCTGGCGCCCGTCCTGGCCCCGCCCGAGGCCGGCTCGCGCGACTCGTACATCATTCCCCAGTCCGGCTACAGCCCCGACCCGGTGAGGCCGTCGAAGGAGCACTGGTTCGGCACGACCGAGCAGCAGTACGACCTCTACTACGGCATGGTCTGGGGGACGCGCACGGCGTTCTCCGTCGCGCTCAAGGTCGTCGGCTTCTCGGTCTTCACGGGCATCCTGCTCGGCGGCGCGGCGGGATTCTACGGCGGCTGGGTCGACGAGCTGCTGATGCGCCTCACCGACGTGGTCCTCGCCTTTCCCGACATCGTGCTCGCCGTCGTCATCGTCGCGGTCCGGGGCCCGAGCCTCGAGAACGTGATGATCGCGGTCACGGCCGTCTCCTGGCCGTCCTACGCGCGCTTGATGCGGGGCGACGTGTTGTCCGTCAAGGAACGGGATTTCGTGGCGGCGGCGCGCGCGCTCGGCGCCTCCGACGCGCGCATCCTGTTCCGCCACATCATCCCGAACTCGATCTATCCCGTCCTGGTCGTCGCCTCGCTGTCGATGGGCCGCATCGTGATCACGGCGGCGGCCCTGTCGTTCCTCGGGCTGGGCGCGCCTCTCGGCTACGCCGACTGGGGGCAGCTGATCTCCCTGTCCCGGAACTGGATCCTGGGATCGTCCGGGAACCCTTTCGAATACTGGCACACCGTCTTCATCCCCGGCGTCTCGATCTTCCTGTTCGTGCTCGGCTGGAACCTCCTGGGCGACGCCGTCCGGGACATCCTGGACCCGCGACAAAAATAACGACCATGTCCACGCTCAACGCGCTCCTCGACCGGTCCGCCCAGGAAGGCGGGGGGAAGACCGCCCTCGTGTTCGGGGAGCGGGAGATCTCGTTCCTCGACCTGCGCCGCGAGGTCCTCGCCATCTCCGAGGGCCTGCGCCGCGCGGGGATCGCCAAGGGCGACCGGGTCGCGATCGTCCACCGCAACGCCCCCGAGTTCATCATCGCCTATTTCGCCCTGAACCGCCTCGGGGCGATCGCCGTGCCGATCAACTTCATGGTGCAGAAGGCCGACGAGCTCGCGTACATGCTCGGCGACTGCGGCGCGAAGGGCGTCTTCACGCAGAACGACTTCCTGCCCGGCCTGACGGGCGCCGCGGCCAAATGCCCGGACCTCAGGGCTCTCTGGGTCACCGATCTCTCCGCGCCCGCGGGCCCGCTCGTCCGCCCCTTCGACGAGCTGCGGTCGCCGGTCTTCAAGGACGATCACACGGACGCCGCGGTCGAGGGCGACGTCGCCGCGATCCTCTACACGTCGGGCACGACGGGCTTCCCCAAGGGCGTCATGCTCACGCACCGCAACCTCGTGACGAACTGCGAGGCCGCGCTGAGCCGCATGAGCCTCGTCCGGAGCGACGTGACGCTGTGCATCCTGCCGATGTTCCACAGCTTCGCGTGGACGGGGATCGTGCTGACCTCGCTGCGCCTGACGCTGACGAGCGTCGTCTTTTCCGCCATCGCGCCGGCCAAGCCCTGGCTCAAGGCGATGGGCCGCCGCGGCGTGAGCCTGTTCGCCGCCGTGCCCCAGGTGTACGCCGCGCTCGTCCGCGAGGCCAAGGACTGGAAAACGCGCGCCTTCCTGCGCTTCTGGGCGTTCCGCCGCGTCAAGATCGCCGTCTCCGGCGCCGCGCCGCTCTCGAACGTCGTCGCCGACGCCTTCGAGGCCGCGCTCGGCGTCGCGATCGACCAGGGCTGGGGCCTGACCGAAACGAGCCCCGTGGCCACCATCGGCGCCCCCGGCGCCATCCGCCTCGGCTCGGTGGGCCCGGCGATCGACGGCGTGCGCGTGAAGATCGTCGACGACGCCGAAAAGGAGCTGCCGACGGGCGCCGAGGGCGAAATCTGCGTCGCGGGCGACTGCGTGATGAAGGGCTACTGGAACCGCCCCGAGGACACCCGCGCCGCCTTCACGGCCGACGGCTGGCTCAAGACCGGCGACATCGGCGTCCTCGACGCGGACGGCTACCTCTCGATCCGGGACCGCAAGAAGGACATGATCATCGTCAAAGGCCTCAAGGTCTTCCCCGCGCAGGTCGAGGCCGTCATCGCCGAGAATCCCGCGATCGAGGAGAGCGCGATCATCGGCGTGCCCGACGAGGTCGGCGACGAGGTCATCAAGGCGTTCGTCGTCCTCAAAAAAGGCGTCGCGATGGAGAAATCCGCGCTGCTCCAGTTCTTCAAGGAGCGGCTCGACGCGTACAAGCGCCCGCGCGACGTCGAAATCGTGGACTCGCTGCCCAAAAACGCGCTCCAGAAGGTCCTCAAGCGCGA
>JAMPYD010000467.1 GCA_023700845.1 Elusimicrobiota bacterium
GGAATTCCCGGAAGGCGCCCGCGGAGGCCCCGGCCTTCGCGGTCTCGCCCGTCGACGGGCGGCGCCTGGAGGTGACGCCCGCCACCCCGCGCGCGGTCGTGGGCGGGAAGACGTTCTACTTCGAGGATGAGGAGAAGCAGCGCGCCTACCTCCTCGGTCTGGGAGCGCCCAAATGAGACCTTGGGCCGCCAACGGCATTGGACGAATGGAAGGGAGGAAGCAGATGAAGAGAAGAATGATGGTCGTCGCAGCGCTGGCGCTCGCTCTGGGCGCGGGCGTGATCGCTCTCGCCGAGGGCGGAGGGTCGAAGATGAAGCCGAAGCACGCCGGGGCCTGTCCGATGCATGTCCCCGGCGCGAAGGTGAGCGTCGTCAACATCGAATCGGGCGTCGTGATCCATGTGACGGGCGACGCCGCCGCGGCCGCCAAGATACAAGCCGCGGCCTCCGGACTGGGCGGGGATTCGGCCGAGGCGAAGGGGGGCTGCGGGAACTGCGCGGGCCACGGCTCCGCCCGCCCGGCCGCCGCGCCCTCGAAGGCGGGCGCCTTCGCCTGCTCCATGGGCGATTATTCGGGGCCTCAGACGAAGGACGGCCGCTGCCCGAAATGCAGAATGACGTTGTCGCTCAAGAAATCATAGGAGGACGAAAATGAGACAGCTGACCATCGCCGCGATCGTCGCGGCCGTCGTCGCCGGAAGCGCCTGGGCCGCCGGCAGCCACATGGACCCGTCGGGAAAGGCCGAGACGATCTCGGGCGAATTGCTCGACATGTCGTGCTACATGATGCACGAGGGCAAGGGGGCGAAGCACGCCAAGTGCGCCGGCGCCTGCGTCACGGGCGGGGCCCCGCTCGGCCTTCTGACGAAGGACGGCAAGGTGTACCTCGTCGTGGGCAACCACGACGACCAGAAGCCTTACGTCGAGGCCAAGGCGCAGGCGGGCAAGAACGCGAAGCTCACCGGCACGGTGTTCACGCGCGGCGGGCTGACGGCCATCGTCGTCAGCAAGGTGGAGAAGCCCTAGGTGGAGGTCAAGCTCTACCATCTGCATCCGGCGGCCGTCCACTTCCCGATCGCCTTATTGATCGCGGGAGCGGCGGCCGCCGTCCTGCGGCTGCGCAAGGCCGCGCCGGAGTGGCTGTCGAAGGCCGAGTCCTGGCTTCTCTGGCCGGGAACGTTCTCCGCGTGGGCGACCTTGGGCCTCGGGCTTCTCGCGGAGAAGACGGCGCCTCATGTGCCGTCGGCCTGGGAGGTCCTGGCCGAGCACGAGACGTTGGCGTGGTGGACCTGCGGCGTCTTCAGCGCCTTGTCGCTTCTGCGCGCGTTCGCGCTGCGAGAGGGCCTCGACGAGGGCAAGGCTCGCGCCGCTCAGGTCTTGTTATGGATGATCGGGCTCGGACTGCTCGTCGCGACGGCCATGCACGGCGGGGAGCTGGTCTTCGGCTACGGAGTGGGCGTGAGAGCGCCTTGATCGGGAGGAACAACGGAATATGAAACTTGGTTTTCGACTGTTGGGTGTACTGACCGTGGTCGTCGTCGCCGCGGCCGCCTTCGCGGCGGCGTCCGACGAAGCGGAGGTTCGGAAGGTCCTCGCGGACTACCGGACGGCGATGGAGGCGCGCAGCGTCGAAAAGCTCGGCGAGGTCGTCTCGGAGGGCCTGCTCGTGCTCGAGGGCACGTACAAGAACGACGGCTGGAAGGACTACCGGGACCGCCACATCGGCCCCGAGATGGCGGAGTGGAAGGAGTTCAAGGTCGCCGAGCCCAAGCTGACCAAGCTCGAGGTCGGCGCGGACCTGGCCTACGCCGTCCAGGAGGCGACCTACACCATCGTCGACGCGAAGGGACCCGTCGTCATGCTGGGCGCGGAGACCGTGGTCCTCGCCAAGGAGGCGAAAGGGTGGAAGATCCGCCACCTGCATCTCTCCGCCAAGCGCCTCGCGCCCGCCAAGCCCGCCGACAAGAAATAGCCGCAAATCCGTCATCCCGCGGCGATTGAACAGGGGCCGCCTTCGGCCTAGAATAGGCCGGAGGCGGAGAACCCGATGAGCGAGCCGGAGCACTACAGGCCTAAAGTTACCCTCTACCGCTGCGCCTGCCGCCATTGCGACGCGGCCCAGGAGGAGCTGCTCAAGCTCCGCGAGCGGTACGGGGCCGTTTTCGAGGTCCAGCGCGTGGAGCGCGACGAGCGCCTGCGCGGGTTCGCGGGCTGGAGCACGCCGATCGTCGCGATCGACGGCGTCGGCGTCACCCAGTTCAAGGTGGACGCCAAAGCCTGGGAGGAGGCGCTTCGCGCGCGGGCTCAAGCCCGACCGAGCTCTTTGATCGGCACCGTCGCGGACATGTGCTGCTACTTCAAGCTCGGCGCCCGGCCCGAGGGTCACGACGCGTGCGCCCGGGAGTGCTTCGCGGCGGGCGGGCCCGTGGGCATCGCGTCCTTCGACGGACGCGTCTTTCTCGCCCTGCCTGACCGGCGGGATCCCTCCGCTTTTCAGGGCTTGAAGGACCGGCCCGGACAAAAGGTCCGCGTGGAGGGCGAAATCCGCCTGCGCGACGGTCTGGCCGCCGTCGTGGTCTCGCGCGTGGAAATCCCATGATCC
>JAMPYD010000468.1 GCA_023700845.1 Elusimicrobiota bacterium
CGCGGACATGGTGTCCATGGCGCGCCCGCTGCTCGCGGACCCCGAGTTCGTGCGCAAGGCGGCGGCCGGCCGCGCCGACGAGATCAACACCTGCATCGCCTGCAACCAGGCCTGCCTCGACCACGTCTTCTCGGGCCGGATGTCGTCCTGCCTCGTGAACCCGAGGGCCTGCCACGAGACGGAGCTCGAGATCCGGCCGGCACCCGCGCACAAGCGGATCGCGGTGGTGGGCGCCGGCCCCGCGGGGCTCGCGTGCGCGACGACGCTCGCCGAGCGCGGCCACGAGGTCGACCTCTTCGACGGCGCCGGCGAGGTCGGCGGCCAGTTCAACATGGCCAGGCGCATCCCCGGCAAGGAGGAGTTCCACGAGACGATCCGCTACTTCCGCCGGCGGCTGGAGACGACGGGCGTGCGCGTGCACCTCTCGCGGCGCGTGGCGGCAGCCGACCTCGCTGGCTACGACGAGGTGGTGCTCGCCACGGGCGTGACGCCCCGCGACCCGCGCATCCCGGGGCAGGACGACCCGCGCGTGCTCTCCTACGTGGACGTCCTGCGCGACGGCAGGGCCGTGGGCCCGCGCGTGGCGGTCGTCGGCGCCGGCGGCATCGGCTTCGACGTGGCGGAGTTCCTCGTGGACGACGGCCACTCGCCGTCGCTGGACCTCGAGGCGTGGCGGCGGGAGTGGGGCGTGGGCGACCCCGCGCAGGCCCGCGGCGGCGTGGCGGGCGTGAAGCCGCAGCCGGCGCCGCCGGCGCGCCAGGTCTTCCTCCTGCAGCGCAAGAAGTCCAAGCCCGGCGCGGGGCTCGGCAAGACCACGGGGTGGATCCACCGCGCGGCGCTCAAGATGAAGCGCGTGGAGATGCTCTCCGGCGTGAACTACGAGGGCGTGGTGGAAAAAGGCCTCGCGGTGAGCTTCGGGGAGGCGCGCGAGAAGGCGGCCGTCCTCGAGGTGGACACCATCGTCCTGTGCGCCGGACAGGAGTCGCTGCGCGAGCTGGAGGCGCCCCTGCGGGAAACCGGGGCGAGCGTGCACCTCATCGGCGGCGCGGCGCTCGCCGGGGAACTGGACGCGAAGCGCGCGATAGACGAGGGCACGCGCCTCGGCGCCCGCCTCTAGCCCATGGCCTTCGCCATGCGCGCCATGGCCTTCTCGAGGTTCTCCATCGAGGTGGCGAAGGAGATGCGCAGGTAGCCTTCCATGCCGAAGGCGGAGCCAGGCACGGCCGCGACGGCCTGCTCCTGCTCCATGAGGTAGTCGCAGAGGGCGATGTCGGTGGCCGACCCGAGCTTGCCGGCCGCGGCCATGCGCCGGATGGCCCCGCGGCAGTCGGGGAACACATAGAAGGCGCCCGCGGGCTGCAGGCACCTCACGCCCGGGATGGCGTTGAGCGCCTTCGACACGAAGGTGCCGCGCTCCCTGAAGGCCTTCACCATCGGCTCGATGCAGGACTGGTCCCCGTTGAGCGCGGCTTCCGCCGCGTACTGCGCGATGGAGGTGGGGTTGGAGGTCGAGTGCGACTGCATGTTCTCCATCGCCTCGATCAGCTCCGCGGGCCCGCCACAGTAGCCGATGCGCCAGCCGGTCATCGAGTACGCCTTGGAGACGCCGTTCTCGACCACGGTGCGGTCGTACAGGTCCGGGCAGGCGTTGAGGATGTTCACGAACCTCGAGCCGTCGAGCAGGATCTGCTCGTACATGTCGTCGCTCGCGATGACGATGCGCGGGTGCTTGCGGAGCACCGCGCCCAGGGCCTTGAGCTCCTCCAGCGTGTAGACGGCCGCCGAGGGGTTGGAGGGGCTGTTGATGAAGACGAGCCGCGACTTCGGCGTGATGGCGGCCTCGAGCTGCGCGGCGGTGATCTTGAAGCCCTGCTCGATGCCCGCCTCGATGAAGACGGGCTTCGCGCCCGCCACCACCGCCATGTCCGGGTAGCTCACCCAGTAGGGGGCCGGGATGATCACCTCGTCGCCCGGGTTGAGGAGCGCGAGGCACAGGTTGAACGAGGTGTGCTTGCCGCCGCAGGAGACGAGGACCTGCTTCGGCGTGTAGTCCAGCCCGTTGTCGCGATTGAACTTGGCGATGATCGCATTCTTGAGCGAGAGCGTGCCGCCGGCCGGCGTGTACTTGGTGAGCCCCTTCCTCATGGCCTCCACGGCCGCGTCCTTGATGAACTGCGGCGTGTCGAAGTCGGGCTCGCCCGCGCCCAGGCCGATGATGTCCTTCCCCTCCGCCTTGAGCTGCGCCGCCTTGGCGGACACGGCGAGGGTGGGGGAGGGCTTGATGGCGGCGAGGCGCGTGGCGACGAGGGACATGGTTTCTCCGGGAAGGCGGGCGGGGCGGGTGGTGGCGTTCGGCCCGCCATTTTACCGGATGTTGCGGCGCACCAATATCCGCGAGGGCGCTGCCGCCGGCGGGGACTTTTCCCCACTCCCCGGCCGCGCTTCGCTCGCGGCCCGGCCGGTTGATAGAATCATCGATTCGCCTTCCGAACCGCGCCATGCCCGACGTCGTCACCTACCCCGGCAGCCCCTACCGCCTGCACCAGCCCTTCCCGCCCGCCGGGGACCAGCCGGCCGCCATCGCGGCGC
>JAMPYD010000469.1 GCA_023700845.1 Elusimicrobiota bacterium
AGGATGTCGGCGACCTTGAGGTGCACCTCGCTCTCGAAGTACTGGTTCTCCTTCATCCACTCGTCGTTGTAGATCTTGGAGAGGTAGCGCATGCCCGTGTCGGGGACGAGGATGACCATGAAGTCCTTTTCGGTCAGCTTCTTCGCGTACTCGAGGCCGGCCACCACCGCCGAGCCGCCGGAGCCGCCGGTGAGGATGCCCTCCATCGTGGCGAGCTTGCGCGTCATCAGGAAGCAGTCCTTGTCGGGGGTGACGATCACGTCGTCGACGCACTTGAGGTCCATCGTGCCCGGGAAGAAGTCCTCGCCGATCCCCTCGACGACGTAGGGCTTCGCGACGCCGATCCTGTTGTGGACGATCTTGTCGTAGTACAGCGAGCCCACGGGGTCGGAGCCGATGACCTTGATCTTGGGATTCTGTTCCTTAAGGTACTTCGCGACGCCGGAGATCGTGCCGCCCGTGCCCATGCCGGCGACGAAATGCGTGATCTCGCCCTCGCTGTCCGCCCAGACCTCGGGGCCGGTCGTGCGGTAGTGGACCTTGGGGTTCTCCGGGTTCTCGTACTGGTTCGGGTGGAACGCGCCGGGGATCTCCGCGGTCATCTTGTCGGCGACGGAGTAGTAGGACCGGGGATCCTCGGGCTCGACGGCGGTCGGGCAGACGATCACTTCCGCGCCCAGCGCCTTCAGCAGGTTGATCTTCTCGCGCGACTGCTTGTCCGTGATGGTGAAGATGAGCTTGTAGCCGCGCAGGGCGGCGACGAGGGCCAGGCCGATGCCGGTATTGCCCGAGGTGCCCTCGACGATGGTGCCGCCGGGCTTGAGCAGGCCCTTGCGCTCGGCGTCGTCGATCATCGCCACGCCGATGCGGTCCTTGACCGAGCCGCCGGGATTCATGAACTCGGCCTTCACGTAGATCCGGGGCTTGAGGCCCTGGGCCAGGCGGTTGAGGCGGATCAGCGGCGTGTTGCCGATGGCTTCGAGCACGTTTTCGTAGCGCATGATGGGCTCCTTCGCTAGACTTCCCGGCGTCCCGACAGCGCGAAGGACAGGGTGCGCTCGTCGAGATAGTCGAGGTCCCCCCCCAGCGGCACGCCGTGCGCGATGCGCGTGACCTTGACCGGGAAGGGCTTCAATATTTGGGCGAGATACAGGGCGGTCGCCTCGCCCTCGGTATCGGGATCGGTGGCGAGCACGATCTCGCGCACGCCGCCGGCGCGCACGCGCTCGACGAGCTCCTTGGCCTTGATGCGGTCCGGGCCGATGCCGTCGAGCGGGGACAGCGAGCCGTGGAGGACGTGATAGAGGCCGCTGAAGGCGCGCGAGCGCTCGAGCGCGGCCAGGTCCTGGGTTTCCTCGACGACGCAGATGAGGCCGGAGTCGCGCGCCGGATCGGAGCACAGGCGGCAGATCTCGCGGTCGGTGAAGTCGAGGCAGCGGGCGCACAGGCGCATCGAGGCCTTCGCCTCGCGCAGCGCGTCGACGAGGCCCTCGACCTCGGTGCGCGGCGCGCGCAGGAGATGGATCGCGAAGCGCTCGGCCTGCTTGGGCCCGACGCCCGGGAGCCGCTTGAGCGCGCCGATCAATTTCTCGAACGCTTTCATGACTGCGGCTTCTTGATGATCCTGGCCTTGCCGCCGAACACGCCCTCGGCGTTCTTCAGGCCGCCGGCGGCGGCGCCGGGAGCGCCCTCGCCGATGTCCTTCCAGCGCGTGCCGGGAGGGGCCTCCGCGCCGGTCGCCGGCTCGGGCATGCCGCGGTCCACGATCTCGTCGACCGCGGGCGCGTCGGCCGCGCCGAGAACCAGCTCGAGCGCCACGGGCCGCCCGGCCAGGGCCCGCAGGGCGCCCTCGAGGATGGCCGCGGAACGCTTCGCCATGTCGAGGTCGAAGGCCTTCGGGAAGGAGATCCGGTAGCCGCCGGCGACCGCCTCTCCCTTCGCCCGCTCGAGCGCGGTGCCCAAGGTGATCTTCTGCTTCGACACCGCCTCGACGAGCGCGGACCAGGCGATCGGGCCGGCGGACGCGGGCTCGCGCGCGGCTTCCGGGGCCGGCGCCGAGGGCCGCGGCGCGGGCTCCGACGGAGGGATCGCGCGGGGCGTCAGCGCGGGCGCGGGCGACAGGCCGCTGCCGCCGCCGCCGGCGGCGAGGCGCTTCTCGAGAGCCTCGAGGCGGGCGACCCAGGCGCCGAGGTCGTGGGCCGCCTCGAGCGCCGAGAACAGGCCGAGCTCGAGCGCCAGGCGCGGCGAGTCCCCGTAGCGCAGCTCCTCGAGCGCGCGGTTGAGGCGCTTGAGCAGGAAGCCCAGGGCCTCGGCCGAGGCGCCCTCGAGCGCCTTGGTCCACGGCGCGTCGACGGGCTCCCCGGCGCCGAGCTTGACGAGGTACACGCCCTCGACGGCCGCGCGCAGGTCCTTGAGGAGCTGCGCGGGCTCCACGCCCTCCTCGTAGATCTTCTTGAGCCAGCCGGCCAGGGCCTTCGGGTCGCGCGCGAGCAGGGCGGACGCGACGCCGATCAGCAGGTCCTGGGGGACGAAGCCGAACATCTCGCGCACGGACTCGACCGTGACCTTGCCTTCGCCGG
>JAMPYD010000470.1 GCA_023700845.1 Elusimicrobiota bacterium
CCGAGGAGTGCGGGTTGCCCATCACGTCGCGGGACACGATCTGGTCCTCGTTGTACTGCATGAAGCCCTTGAGCTTGCCGGAGGCGGCGGCCTTCTTGAAGGCTTCGTTGACCTCCTCCTTCGTCACGGACTTGTTGAGCGTCACGGTGAGGTCGACGATGGAGACGTCCTGCACGGGCACTCGCAGCGAGGTGCCCGTGAGCTTGCCCTTGAGCTTGGGCAGGACGAGGCCGATCGCCTTGGCGGCGCCCGTGGACGACGGGATCATCGAGACGGCGGCGGCGCGGGCGCGGCGCATGTCGCCGTGGCGCTGGTCGAGGAGGTTCTGGTCGTTGGTGTAGGCGTGGACCGTGGTCATCAGGCCGTTCTTGACGCCGAAGGCCTCGTCGAGGACCTTGCCGAGCGGCGCGAGCGCGTTGGTCGTGCAGGACGCGTTGGAGATGATGGTGTGCTTGGCGGGATCGAAGAGCTCGTCGTTGATGCCCATGCAGATGGTGATGTCCTCGCCCTTCGCGGGGGCGGAGATCACGACCTTCTTCGCGCCGCCGGCGAGGTGGCCCTTGGCCTTCTCGGCGTCGGTGAACAGGCCGGTGGACTCGACGACGATCTCGGCGCCGACCGAGGACCAGGGGAGCTTCGACGGATCCTTCTCGGCGAACACCTTGATCAGGCGGCCGTCGATCTTCAGGTCGTTGCCGACGGCTTCCACGGTCCCGGGGTACGGCCCGAACGTCGAGTCGTACTTGAAGAGGTTCGCGTTCATCTTCGCGTCCGTCAGGTCGTTGATCGCGACGACCTGGATGTCGGGATTCTTGAGGGAGGCGCGCATGACGAGGCGCCCGATGCGTCCGAAACCGTTGATGCCGACTTTAATGGCCATAAACTCCTCCGTTCCGGCCGTACGGCCGGGAATACGGGCATCCTAGCGTTTTTGGAGTCAGTTGTGAAGCGCCTTGGACGCGATCGCGGCCTGGGCCGCGGCCAGGCGCGCCACCGGCACGCGATAAGGCGAGCAGGAGACGTAGCCGAGGCCGGCGTCGTGGAAGAACCGGATGGAGGCCGGGTCCCCCCCGTGCTCGCCGCAGATGCCGATCTTGAGCGTGGGCCGGGACTTGCGCCCCTCCTCCACGGCCAGGCGCACCAGGCGCCCGACGCCGGAGCGGTCCAGCGAGCGGAACGGGTCCGAGTCGAGGATCTTCATCTCCAGGTAGCGCCCGATGTAGCGGCCGTAATCGTCTCGCGAGTAGCCGAGCGTCATCTGCGTGAGGTCGTTCGTCCCGAAGGAGAAGAACTCGGCCTCCTCGGCGATCTCCCCGGCGGTCAGGGCGGCGCGGGGCACCTCGATCATCGTGCCCACCTGATAGCGGACGCAGGCGCCGTATTCGGCGAACACCTGGCCGGCGATCTCCGCGACGCGCTTGCGCTGATGGCGGAACTCCGCGGCGTGGCCGACGAGCGGGATCATGATCTCGGGCTCGGCCTTGACGCCCTCCCGCGCCAGCTCGCAGGCGGCCGACAGGATCGCGCGCGCCTGCATCTCGGTGATCTCCGGATAGGTGATGCCGAGGCGGCAGCCGCGGTGGCCGAGCATCGGGTTGGCCTCCTTGAGCTCGAGCGTCTTCGCCCACAGCTTGGCGGCGGCGAAGCCGTGCTTGGCCGCCGCGATCTCCGCGTCCTCCGGCGTGCGCGGCAGGAACTCGTGCAGGGGCGGGTCGATCGTGCGGACCGTGACGGGGCGGCCGCGCATCGTCTTGAAGATCGCCTTGAAGTCGGCCTTCTGCAGCGGGTACAGGGCCTTGACCGCGTCGTAGCGCTCCGTCTCCGAGTCGGCCAGGATCATGGCCAGCACCTTCGGGATGCGGTCCTCCCCGAAGAACATGTGCTCGGTGCGGCACAGGCCGATGCCGGCGGCGCCCAGGGCCGTGGCGGTCTTGGCGTCCTCGGGCGTGTCCGCGTTGGCGCGCACCTCGAGGGCGCGCGCGGCGTCGGCCCACGCCATGAACGTCTTGTAGCGCCGGTACAGCTCGGACTTCGCGGCGGGGCGCCGCCCCAGCAGCACCTCCAGGATTTCCGACGGCTGGGTCTCGACGCGCCCCTCGAGGACGCGCCCCTTGAAGCCGTCGAGCGAGATCCAGTCGCCTTCCCTCAGACCGAGCGTCTCGAGCTCCCCGCAGCCCACCACGCAGACCTTGCCCATGCCGCGTCCGACCACGGCCGCGTGGCTCGTCATGCCGCCCGTGGCCGTCAGGATGCCCTCGGCGGCGGCCATGCCGTGGATGTCGTCTGGATTGGTCTCCGGACGCACCAGGATGACGGGGCCGTTCTTGGCCTCCTCGACCGCCCGCTCGGCGGTGAAATAGGCGCGGCCGGTGGCGGCGCCGGGGCCGGCGGGGAGGCCTTTGGCGAGCACCTTGGCCTTGGCCGAGGCCTCGTCGTCGAACACCGGACGCAGAAGCTCGTCGAGCTGCTCCGGGGAAAGACGCATGACGGCCTGGTCGGGAGTGATCAGGCCTTCGTCCACCATATCGACGGCGATGCGAAGAGCGGCCATGGCCGACCTTTTACCCGTGCGCGTC
>JAMPYD010000471.1 GCA_023700845.1 Elusimicrobiota bacterium
AGCGTCCACATCAAGCTGGTCCTGCTGGTCGTCAACCTGATCCTGCTGCCGCTCGCCCTGATCGACCTCATCCGCCGCACCGGCGGCGGCGCGGCGGACGCCGCCCCCGTGATCGCCGTCACCTTCGTCTTCGCCGCGGGCTACCTCGAGACCCTGTACCGGAGCATCGCCCGTCCGCTGGCGCGGCTCGGCGAGAAGATGAGCCTCGTCGCGAAAGGCGACTACACCGCCAAGACGCTCGTCCTCGACGACGACGAGATCGGCGAGCTCAAGGCCGGCTACAACGAGATGGTCGACGGCCTGGCCGAGCGCGAGCGACTCAAGGACACCTTCGGGCGCTACGTGTCCGTCGAGGTCGCCAAGCGGCTCGTCGAGAGCGGCACCGTCTCGCTCGGCGGCGAGAGCATCGAGGCGACGATCCTCTTCTCCGACATCCGGGACTTCACGGCGATCAGCGAGCGCATGCCCCCGCAGGAGCTCGTGGCCTTCCTGAACGAGTACTTCTCCTACGTGACCGAGCCGATCGCCGCCCACGGAGGCATGATCAACAAGTTCATCGGCGACGCGGTCATGGCCGTGTTCGCCCCGCAGTTCGGCTCGAGGAACCACGTCGACGACGCCGTGCGCGCCGCGCTGGGGATGCGCGCCAAGCTCGCCGAGCTCAACGCGCGGGGCGGCCCCGAGATCCGCTTCGGCGTCGGCATCCACACCGGGATGCTCGTGGCCGGCAACATCGGCACGCAGAAGCGCCTCGAGTACACCGTCATCGGAGACACCGTCAACGTCGCCTCGCGCATCGAGGGCCAGAACAAGGACCTCGGCTCCGTCATCCTGATCAGCGGGGCCGTCCACGACCGCCTGTCGCCGGAGCTGGGGGCGGCGCTGCGCGTCGAGCGCTGCGACAACGTCAAGGTCAAGGGACGCGAGCAGGCCTTGGTCCTTTACAAGGTCTTATAGTAGGCTTGAGCGCATGAGCACCTCCCTCGAGCCCCGCTTCATCGTCGAGACCGCCGAGCGCCTGCGCAAGCGGGTCGCCGAGCGCTTCCCCGGCTCGGGCCTGCTCGGCCTCGCCGACTCGGTCGTCGGGATCGCGCGGGCGGCCGACGAGCGCGGCACCGCGATCGCCCGCCCCCACGTCCCCCTGCGCGTCGCGGCCTGGGCGCTGGGCGCCGCCTTGCTGGCCGGCCTCGGCGCGGCCTTCCTGGAGGTCCGCGTCTCGCGCTCGATCGGCAGCATCGCCGAGCTCCTGCAGGGCGCCGACGCCGCCGCCAACCTGACCTTGCTGCTCGGCGCCGCCATCCTCTCCGTGGCCAAGCTCGAGGAGAGCATCCGGCGCAAGAAGGCCCTGGCCCTGATTCACGAGCTCAAGGAGCTGGCCCACGTCGTGGACATGCATCAGCTCACCAAGGAGCCCGCGGCCGCGACGGGAGGCGTCACGCGCACGGAGTCCTCGCCGAAGCGCACGATGACGCCGTTCGAGCTCGGCCGCTACCTCGACTACTGCTCCGAGATGCTGTCCGTGCTCGGCAAGATCGCGGCGATCTACGGCCGGCGCATCCAGGACCCCGTCGTGCTCGAGGCCGTCGACGGCGCCGAGGACCTCACCACGGCTCTGGCCGGCAAGATCTGGCAGAAGATCGCCATCCTCAACGACCGCGCCGGGGCGGAGAAGCGATGACCGCCGACCTCGCGGTCGAGCAGGCCCGGACCTTGGGCTCCCCCCGCCGGCCGTACGGCCCGCTCGCGCGCGTCCTCTTCCTCGGCATGGACCTCGTCTACGGCCGCGCGCGCACCTTGCGCAAGTTCACCGTGCTCGAGGTGATCGCCCGCGTCCCCTACCAGGCCTGGGAGCAGGTCGCCTACGTGGCGATGACCCACACCTACCGCAAGCCCGACTTCGCCCGGCGCGTCTTCGAGTTCGTGAAGGAGTCGCGGATGCAGCAGGACAACGAGCAATGGCACCTGCTCATCCTCGAGGAGATGATCCAGAAGGAAGGCCTCCCGGAGAGCTTCCTGCTGTACCGCCTCGCGCCGCAGCTCGTCGCCTTCTTCTACTACCACGTCAGCTGGCTCCTCTACGCCGTCGACCCCAAGCTCAGCTACGCGCTCAACGCCGACTTCGAGGACCACGCCGAGCACGAGTACATGGAGTTCGTCCGGGAACACCCCGAGCTCGAGCGCCGGCCGTTCGACAGCGAGTTCAAGGCGGACTACGACGAGACCCTGTCCACCGTCGCCGACCTGTTCCGCCGGATCGGCCTCGACGAGCGGCACCACAAGGACGAGAGCCTCGCCCGCATCGCCGCCCCGCGCTTCTCCTAGGCTAATCCCAGCGGAAGGCGTACGCGCCGACGCCCAGGAACACCGCCGTCATGAGGGCGAGGACGTACAGGTGAGGCGCGACCTGGGAGAGCGTCGCCCCCTCGGTCATCACCGCGCGCGCCGCGTCGATCATGTGGGTCAGCGGCATCATGTCGGCGACCAGGCGCAGGGCCCTCGGGGCGCCCTCGAGCGAGAACCACACGCCGGAGAGGAACATCATCGGCCAGGACAGCATGTTGAGCACGCCGCCGGC
>JAMPYD010000472.1 GCA_023700845.1 Elusimicrobiota bacterium
GCGCCTGGGCCGTCTTCTGCGTCACCGAGATGGCGGCGCTGTTCACGCCCGTCACCAGGTTCCTCAGCTCGTCGATCGTGTAGTTCATCGAGTCGGCGATGGCGCCCGTGATGTCCTCGGTCACCTCCGCCTTCACCGTGAGGTCGCCGTCGGCGAGGTCGCCCCTCTCGTTCAGGAGCCGCAGGATCGCCTCCTGGTTCTTCTTGTTCTCGCGCTCGTGCAGGGTGGAGGTGCGGCGCGTGTCGGCGAGGAACACCAGGCCCATGGTGAGCAGCACGACCACCAGCAGGGCGGCGAAGACCAGCACCGCGACCAGCGTCGCCACGGACTTCTCCGCCTGGAGCGCGTCCTGCAGGCGGCCCACGGCGGCCTGCAGTTGCTCGGAAGCCGCCACCAGCTGCGACCCCGCCTGCCGCGCCGACACGAGCTTCTGCAGCTCGCGAAGGATCGGGCTCACGTTCTTCTCGAATCCCTCGAACTGCTTCCTGAGCTCGGCCAGCTTCGCGCGCGACTCGGGGTCGCGGATCGGCTGGATCGCCAGCGCGTCGCTGCCCGCGTCGAGCCCCTTGATCAGGTCGCGCAGGTCGTTCGTGTCCTTGCCGATGAGGAAGGGCACCTCGGGATCGATGATCTCGGCGCCGAGGATCTCGGCCGAGCCCCGGCCCAGCCGCTCGGCGAGGAAGGTGAGCCGGTTGGCGCGAAGGACCTGCCCGGGGGCGATGCCGGACTGGCTCATGAGCGCGGTGAGCTCCTGCGAGATCGTCGCCATCTCCTCTGAGCCCACGCGGATCTGGGCGATGTTCTGCGCCAGCGCCACGAGGTCGTTGCGCGCCGCGAGGATCGCGGAGGCGGCCTTCGACGAGTCGGGCCAGCGCTGGTCCAGCTCGTCCAGGCGGCTGCGCAGCTCGGACGTGGTGGTCGCCGCCGGGACGTCCACCCCGAAGGCGAAGCCGCCCTCCTTGAGGACGGTGAGGAAGTTGGCGAACTCGTCGCGGCTGTCCTGCACCTGCGCGAAGGCATTGGGCTGGCCGCGCGCCGCGAGGCTCGCCGCCTTGGCGAGGCGCTGCGTGTGGAACTGCATCTGCGCCGCGACGGTGACGTAGGTGGCGTTTTGCGAGCGTGCGGTCGCGTCGATGAACACCATCAGCGCCGTGAGGGCGACGAGCCCGAGCGCGACCGTGCCCAGGATGTTCATCTGGGCGGTGACCGGCATGTGCCCGATCAGGGGCAGCGAGAAGTTCTCGATGGAGAACTTGCCGATCCCGGCGACCGGCTTCTTCGCCCCCGGAACGGCCATCGTGGCGGTGGTCGGGCCGCCGGGACGGGTCTCGGGCCCGCCGGCGGGCAGGTTCGTCATCGTGGACGAGGCCGATGCGGCCGGTCTCGCCTTGGCCTTGGGCTTGGGCGAGAAGAGGTTCCGCAGGGTTTCCGCGAAGGACGACTTGGGTTTTGCCGGCGGTGCTTTGGCCATGGTCTTCTCCGTGCAGCGTGGAATCGCGGGCGTCGCCTTCGGGGCGCAGCCCTCAGTGGCTTCCGACCTCCAGGAAGCGGCGCTCCCTGGCGAGGCGGGTGAGGTCGAGCTCGTGCCAGGCGGCTCCCGACGCGTCCCGGAAGACGGCGCCCAGCCACGCGGGCGCGTCGGCCGGGCGCTCGGCGGCCGTGAAGTGCTCGGGATTGCGAAGCCCCAGCATCCTCGACACCAGGAGCCCCGCCCCGCCGACCAGCTTGTCGGAGACGAGGATCACGCGGCGCTCGGTGCCCCCGGACGCCGGCTCGCCGCCCTGGAAGGCGGAGAAGTCGACGATGCTGTAGAGGTTGCCGCGAACGTTGGCCACGCCACGGAACCAGGCCTGGGTGAGCGGGACGGGAACCAGCGCGGGCATCGGGATCACCTCGCTCACCTGGTGAAGCGCCACGAACCAGTTCGCGCCCGCGACCTGGAAGCCGAGCTTCGACGAAAGCGCCGCGCGGGTCGCCGCGGTGCGAAGCCGCTCGGCGACCGAAAGCTGGAACTCGCGAAGTCCGGTGCGACGCGCCAAGGGCCGTGGTGCTTCAGCCGAAGGACTTGATCTTGTCGATCAGGTCGGCTTCGTTGATCGGCTTCGTGACGTAGTCCTTCGCACCCTGGCGCAGCCCCCAGATCTTGTCCGTCTCCTGGTCCTTCGTGGTGCAGATGATCACGGGGATGTGCTTGGTCGACTCGTCGCGCGTGATGGCCCGCGTCGCCTGGAAGCCGTTCAGCCCGGGCATCACGACGTCCATGAGGATGAGGTCCGGGCGGTCCGTCTTGGCGCGCTCGATGGCCGCCTCGCCGCTGTCGACGAGGATGACGTCGAACCCCTTCTTCTTCAGGAGGTTCTCGAGGTAGGCGCGCTCCGTCGGCGAGTCGTCTACAACCATGACTTTCTTGATGGGCATTTGGCGTGTGCTCCGTTTCGTGATTACCGTGATTCTTCAGGCCGGGCTGCGATGGACGAGATGCGTCTCGACCGCCCGGAGCAGGCTTTCCTTCGTGAAGGGCTTCGTGAGGTACTCGTCCGAGCCGACCATGCGGCCCCGCGCGCGGTCGAA
>JAMPYD010000473.1 GCA_023700845.1 Elusimicrobiota bacterium
AGAAGGACGCCGGAGAGCTCGGCTCGGGGCACACCGTGACCGCCCTGTACGAGGTCGTGCCCGTCGGCGTGAAGGACGACTCGCTTCCTTCCGTGGATCCGTTGAAGTACCAGACGCCGGCCGCCCCGGCGCCCGCGGCGTCGGAGAGCAAGGAGCTGCTCACCGTCAAGTTCCGCTACAAGAAGCCGGACGAGACGGCGAGCCGCCTGCTCTCCCGCCCGCTGGCCGACGAGGACCGGGAGTGGACGCAGGCGTCGCCGGACTTCAAGTTCGCGGCCTCGGCCGCGGGGTTCGGGATGATGCTGCGGCACTCCAAGACCAAGGGCTCCCTGACCTACGACAAGGTCCGCGCGATGGCGAAGGAAGGCCAGGGCAAGGACGAGGACGGGTACCGCGCCGAGATGGTGCGGCTCGTCGAGAAGGCGAAGCTGCTCGATCAGAAAGAACGCTAGCCGAAATGTTGCGTATGCGCAAGGACCCGCGCTCGCGCGGGTCCTTGCCTTTTTATGACCGGATCGCGGCTTCCAAGTCACGCTCCGCAATGTCGAAAAGCCGCCCGATTTGTTATCCTAAACCATCGTCTTCTAGAGAGGAATATCACATGAGCGTCGCCGAGAGCCTTGGAGCCGGGTTGGACCTGGACACGCGCAAGATGGTCTTGGAGACCATCCGCGAGTACGGCGTGAAGAATTTTCCTCACTCCAAGCTCATCGAGCTCGACAAGGAGAATCACTTCCCGACGAAGGAGATGACGGACCTCTACGATCCCGAGCAGATCGCCTGCAACCTGATCATGATCCCCGAGAAGTACGGCGGGCTCGGCGGCAACTCCTACGACATCTACCGCGCCTGCGAGGAGCTCGCCAAGATCGACCTCGGCGTGTGCACCTCCGTCTTCGCGACCTTCCTCGGCATGGACCCCATCATGATGGGCGGCACCGAGGAGCAGAAGGAGAAGTGGATCAAGAAGATCGCCCAGGACCGCTGCTACGTGGCCTACGGCGCGACCGAGGCGGCGGCCGGCTCCGACCTGCTGCACCTCAAGACGAAGGCCGAGCGCGTGATGGAAGGCGACAAGGTCGTCGGCTACAAGATCACCGGCGGCAAGATGTGGATCACCAACGCCGGCGTGGCCGGCGTGTTCACCATCCTCGCCCGCGCGCCCAAGGGCGTCTCCTGGTTCATCGTCGAGAAGGGGGCTAAGGGCCTCACCGTGGACAAGCACGAGGACAAGCACGGCATCCGCCTCTCCGACACCTGCCCCATCAACATGCAGGACGTCTACGTGCCGATCGAGAACCTCGTCGGCGGCGTCGAGGGCAAGGGCCTGCGCCAGGCGCAGGCCGTGTTCGGCTACACGCGCCTCATGGTGGCGGCGATGGCGCTCGGCACCGGATGGAAGGCCATCGAGTACGCGGTGCGCTACTCCCAGCAGCGCAACGTCGGCGGCCAGCCGCTCAGCACCAAGCAGGGCATGACGCACAAGCTCCTCGTCCCGTTCGCCGCCCGGCTCGAGGCCGCGCGCGCCTTCGTCGAGGAGGTCGCCCGCCGCATCGACTCGGGAGAGGAAGGCCTGCAGACCGAAGGCGCCATCGCGAAGCTGCTCGCGTCCGAGACCGCCGACACGGCCTGCAACAACGCGATCCAGGCCTACGGCGGCAACGGCTACGTGCGCGAGTTCCCCGTCGAGAAGCTCAAGCGCGACATCAAGATCACCTGCATCTACGAGGGCACCTCGGAGATCCTGCAGCTCACGACCTTCCGCGAACGCTGGCAGGCCAACATCAACGCCGAGGGCAAGTACTACGACAAGCTGGCCGAGGAGCTCGACGCGCTGCACGCGAAGGGCCCGTCGGTCGGCGCGGACGCGGCGGCCGTCGCCCTGCGCTCGCTGTCGCAGGTGCTCAAGGCCTGCTACGAACAGAAGCTCACCGCCAACCAGCTGGCCCACACCAAGCTCGGCGAGCTCATGACCTACGCCGAGTCCGCGGGCGCGTTCTGCCGCGCCGCGGCCAAGGCCGAGAAGCCGGAATCGGTGATCTTCAGCCACGAGGCCTGGCGCAAGATGGCGCGCATCCACGCCTCATACTCGGCGGGCTTCGTCTCGAGCGAGGGCCTGGCTCTCGTCGCCGGTCTCGGAGACGCGTCGATGCTGGCTCTCGACTTCAAGAAGGTCGCCGCCGTCCAGAAGGGCGCGTACGCCGAGATGGACGCCGTGATGACGGACCTCGTCGCGACGTTCAAGGAAACCGCGATCGCCGCTTAAGCGTCGGCCCGTTCGAAAAGGATCCGCGCGTGGACATCCACGCGCGGATCGTTTTTTGTACGATGAGTACATGAGCACCGACTTCAAATTTCCTCTTACGGACGTGAAGGAAAACGGCCAGCTGGCCGTCGACGCCAGGACGCCGCCGGAGACCTTCCCGGACGCGCTGAGCGAGGGCAGCCTCGTGGGGCCGGTCAAGCTCGACGGCATGATCCTCGCCGTCGACGACGAGGCCGCTTTCACGGGCACCGCGAAGGGCAAATGGAAGTTCGAGTGCACGCGCTGCCTCAAGCCCGTCGAG
>JAMPYD010000026.1 GCA_023700845.1 Elusimicrobiota bacterium
CCTCGACTCGCCCGCGGGCGTGGGATTTGGCCTCCTCCCCGTCGCGCTCGGCCTTTTCCCGGCGCAGCTGGTCGGTCAGGCCCTTCAGGTGTCCCTCGACCTCGTTCTTGAGGGCCTCCTGCTGGGACAGCAGGTTGGACGCGGCGGTGGCGCGCTCCCGCTCGGCGACGAGCTCCCTTTCCAGCAGCTCGATCCGCTTCTGGAAGAAGTCCATCATCGGCGTCGACGCGGGCAGACGCGGCGGCGGCGCGATCAGCTCCGGGCGCGGCGGCGCGGGCGGCACGGGGCGGGGCGGAACGGGCGGCTGGGGCTCGAGGGGGTCCACGCTATCTCTCCCGGTAGCGCCGCGAGATCTTCGCGGGCAGGTTGAAGCTGACCGACACGCGGTGAATCTGGGCCCCGAGGTCCCCCGTGGGCGCGAACGCGTAGTCGAAGCTGAGATCGGACAGCTTCACGCCGAAGCCGAAGTTCAGCATGGACGTCATGCCCAGCGATTCATAGGTCATGGAGTTGATGCCGGCGCGCACCGCGCCCTGGATGTTCTTCTGGATGTCGACGGTGTATTCCATACCGGCGGCGCCGTAAGGCAGGCTGTTGATCGGGCCGACCGCCTCGATCGTGAGCAGGAGCGGCTTGATCGGGCGCACGCCGCCGCCGAAGCGCACGCGCGTGGGCAAGGTGTCGCGCACCTGATCGAACTTCTGCCCCACGCCGAGGTTCTGGATCGCCATCGAGATGTCGTAGGTCTGGGAGGTCCCGTAAAAGCGCGAGTGCACGCCGAAGTCGCCGCCGTAGGCGTTCGCGTGCTCGAGCAGGTCGGTGTGCAGGTACTTCACGGTCACGCCCATCGCGACGTCCACCTCGCTGTCGGAGAGATCGTAGATCGACTGGCCCCAGCCGAGTTCGGCGAGGTAGGACCGCGGCTGGAACTCCCCCCGGCTCAGCCCGTTGACGTCGGTGCGCGTGATCGCGCCGACGTCGAGGTAGCGCACGCCCAGGGCCAGCACGGAGGAATCGTTGATCCGCTTGGCGACGGACGCGGCGTTGTAGGTGATGCCGGCGACGTACTGCGCGTGGAGGAACGTGGCCGAAAAGCGAGGCACCTGCGAGAGGCCCGCGGGGTTCCAGTAGAGCGAGGAGGCGTCGTTCGTCGCCACGGAGTACGCGCCGCCCATCGCGATGCCGCGCGCGCTCGTGTCGAGGAGAAGGAATTCCGAGCCGGTGGTTCCCGCCGCGGCGCGGCCGAAATCCGACGCGCCCGCGGGAAGGGCGAGCAGGGCGGCCGCGACGGCGAGGAGCGGGGCCCTCACCGGATCACCGCCAGCTTGAGAATTTTCTTCGAGGAGCCGGACTCGACCATCACGAGGTAGACGCCGCTCGCGACGGACCGGCCGGAGCCGTTGGTGCCGCTCCAGGTCAGGAGCCCCGTGGAGTTCGCCCTGACGTCGAGCACCTGCTCTCCGCGCAGCGTGAAGATCCTCACGCGGGCGCCCGGCGGGACGTTGTCGAGCGTCACGAACCCGTCGCGGCCGGCGTAGTAGGGGTTCGGGAAGAGCCGGGCGCTTTCCGCCGAGGTCGCGAGCGGGACCTGCCCGACCTGGAACAGCGAGAAGTGATTGATGCGGGCGGTCATTTTCCCGGTCGCGCTGTCGACGACGGTCTCGAGCGGGACGCAGGTGTTGCTTCCCGGCTCATAGCGCAGCAGCAAGGCGCGGGACGCGGGGATGGTGCCGAGCTCGGCGGCCGTGTAGGCGAAGGTGAAGTAAAGGCTTCCGATCGGCTGCAGCGAGGGCGTGGGCGTGATCGAGAAGGCGATGTTCGTCGCGTTCGGGCACAGCGTGGCGGCGGGCACGAACGAGGAGACCGTGACGAGCACGTCGGCCGGGAAGGTCCGGGCCGGCGCGCGCAGGACGACCTCGCGGCCGTTGCCGAGCGAGCCGAAGATGACGGAGTCCGAGGCGGCCAGCAGCGGGCCCTGCAGAGAGCCGACCGCGGCGCCGCCGTTGAACGTCCGGGTCGTGATGTAGTTCGAGAACTGCGAGAGCTGGCCGTACGGGTTGCTCGCGATGACGCGCACCGAGTAGGTCGCCCCGGTGACGAGGCCGGTGATCGTCGCGCCCGTCCCCCCGAACTTGGCCGAGAACGAAATGGCGGTCGAGATGTTGAGCGTGAAGTTGTCCGACGAGTAGGTGACCTGGTAGGTCGCCGAGGACGAGTTGTTGTTCGTCTCCCAGGCGACGGAGATGGTCGTGGGCGTGGTGTTGAGCGTCGTCAGCGCGACAGGGGCGGCCGGCAGGGTGTACGTCGAGCCGAAGACCGCCGGCGGCGAATCGGAGTCCTCGTCGTCGCCGTTGATCGCGACGATGTCGTAGCCGTACAGCGTGGAGGGAAGAAGCCCTCCGTAGCCCTGGCTGAAGGCGGCCACGAGGATGGGCGCCGTGGTCACCGCCACCACCGAGCCGTCGCTCGCGTACTCGGTGAGGCTCGTCCGGTAGCCCGTCTGGAGCGGGTTGTCGTTGTTGGTCCAGTTGATGAGGAAGCTTCCCGTCGTCAGCTGGCTGATCGGCGGCGTGAACGGACCGGGCGTCGCGGCGGCCGTGTAATGCGAGGCGGACGGCGACAGCGGACCCTCGCCCGCGCTCGTCACGGCGGAGACCCGGATCGAGTGCTCCGTGTTGGTCCCGAGGCCGACCTCGGTGAAGACGTTCGAGACGGGAGTCCCGAGCAGGACGTTGTTGGTCGCGTTGTAGACCCGGTAATTGGTCACGCCGCCGGGGTCGGCCCACCCCCACACGATCGAGGTCGTCGTGGCGTCGCTGGGAACGGGCTGCGTCACCGGAGCCCGGGTGCGCGTCGAGACGATGACGCTGAAGGGCGAACCCAGGCCGATGAGGTTGAAGGCCTGGACCCGGAAGTAATAGGTCGCGTTCGCGGAGAGGTTCGTGATCGTCGTGAAGTTCGTCGTGAGGTTGAACAGCCTCGGGACGGGAGTCGAGAAATTGGTGACGAAGTTGTCGCTGGACTGCGTGACCTCGTAGGTCGTGCCGGGGTACGCGTTGCCGTTGGTGCCCCAGTACAGCAGCAGGTCGGAGAACGTGACGGAGGCGATCGTCACGTTGACCGGGCAGGTGGACAGCGTGTACGAGGTCGGCCCGGCCGTGAGCGGCCCGTCGCCCGAGAGGTTGTAGGCGGCGACGATGATGGAGGCCGTCGCTCCGGGGGCGAGCCCGTTCTGATAGAAGGTGGCGCGCGTCGCCAGCGACGTCGCGATGGTGCTGATGAAGACTCCCGTCGTGGCGTTGTAGACGCTGTAGCCGTTCACTCCGGCGATCTGGTCCCAGCTCCAGGTCATCACGGTGGTGCTGGCGGCGATGCCCGTCACGTTCGCCGGCGTGTTGCCCGCCCCGGTGAGGCGCGTGGGGCCGGCCTGGAGCATCTTGCCTTCGGAGTAGACGTCGTTGGCGCCCATGCGCAGGGCGTACCAGCCGTAGGGCATCGAGGACGCCGTCGGCGGGAGGGTCACCGTCAGCGACGTGTCGAGCGTGGCCTGGTTTCCCGGGGTCAGGAATATCTGGGTCGTCAGGTCGACGACGAAGCCGCCGTTTGATTGGGAGGCCGCGCCGCCGGAGCCCTCGATCTGCTGGAGGATCATATGCGGGAAGCTGAAGGCGGAGTTCCCCGAGGCGGCGCCGCCGCCGGAGGCCTCGGTTCCCCCCCGGAAGCGGTTTCCGGTCACGGTCAGGCTCGCGCCCGGGAGATACTGGGAGGCGTTCGTCGCCGTGATCGTCGATTGGCGGAAGCTCGGAGGCGAGTCCTTCGAGAAGCTGTCGGGCGTCGCGGTGAAGTAGCCGGCCTCGGCCGAGGCGTACAGCGCGACGCCGGCCCCGCCGAGGACGCCGTCGCTGCCGCCGATGCCGTACAGCTTGTTGTTCAACGCGAGGGTCATCGTGTGGAAGGCGCGCGGGCCGCCGAGGAACTTGACTCCGGCGACGCCTCCTCCGGTCACCCACGAGCTCGCGTTGATGTGGTACGTCTCGATCGAGCGCGGCACGTTGCCGAAGCGCTGCGAGCCGCCGCTGATCATCACGTTGCCGTTGGGCAGGAGGTTCGCCGTATGGTTGAAGCGGGGCTCGAGCAGGGGCAGCGCGTGGGTCGCCGTCCAGGTCAGGGCGACGGGGTCGTAGATGTAGGAGCGGTTGGCCTCGCCGAGGCCGTCGTTGCCGCCCGCGACCAGGACGCGGCCGTCGAAGAGCAAGGTCGCCGTGTGGGAGCGCAGCGGGGTCGGCATGGGGGCCACGGTGGTGCAGTTCGCCCCCCAGGAGTTGGCCGCCGGGTCGTAGACGGCGCTGGTGTTGAGAACCCCGTCCGCGTTGACGCCGCCGATCAGCATGATGTGCCCGCTCTTGAGCTGCACCGTCGCGTGGATCGCGCGCTGGCAGCCGGCGGGCATGGTCGCCGCCGCCATCCAGGTGTTCGAGGTCGAGATGAAGATCTCGGAGGTTCCGGTGATCACGTCGCCGGTGCCGAAGCCGCCGGCCACGAAGACCCGCCCGTCGGGAAGCATGATCGCGCTGTGGTTGCTGCGCGAGCTGATCATCGGGCTCGTCTCGAGGAAGAGCTTCGTGTCGGGGTAATAGATCTCGGCCGTGTTCGTCGAGCCGGTGCTCGCCGCGTTCGTCGTGAAGCCGCCGGCGACCAGGACGCGCCCGTTCGGCAGCAAGGTCGCCGTATGGAGGTCGCGGACGTAGTTCATCGATCCGTTCACCGGCGTGAAAAGCTCCGATCCGGGGGTGAAGAGCTCGGCGTGGCTCAGGATGCTGGGGCCGTTCGTGCCGCCGGCGACCAGGATGTCGCCGCTCGGCAGCAGCGTCGAGGTGTGGAAGGCCCGGCGCTGGGCCGCGGCGCCGGCCGCGGCGGCGAAGTTCCTCTCCGAGAACACGAGCTGGAAGTAGTTGGACGCGGTGGCGACCTGCGTGGCGCAGGTCGCGCCGAGGCAGGCCCGGCCGCCGTAGAACACCCGGTCGTTGTTCGGCAGCAAGGTCGCCGTGTGGCCGTAGCGGTGGTCGCTGACGGAGATGCCCGGAGGCGGGGCGAGCTCCCACTCGTTCGACTTGGGATTGTAGGTCTCGGCGTCGGCGAACGCCATGCTGCGAATGACGACCGTGGTCATGCCGACGTTGAACGTCTCGTCGACCAGGCTCGCCCCGTTCGTGGTGTACGTCATGTTCAGCTCGAGCTCGACGGTGTCCGTGGCGGCGAAGGCGCTGCCGGAGGCGAACGAGCCCGCGTTGTCGTTGTAGACGATCGTTCCCGCGAGGCCGGTGAAAGTGGCGGAGACGTTGAGCTGCCCCTCGCCCCCCGCGGTCAAAGTGACGTTGCCCGCCGGGACGATGGCCGCCACCGCGGCGCCGGTGAGCGTGATGGTGACGATGCCGTCTCGGATGACCGTGCCCGCGGCGAGGGTGAACGTGCCGCTGTTGATCGTCCTGCCCTCGAACTGCGCGTCCATCGGGATCGTGAAGTTCGCGGTGAGCGAGCCGCCGGTCAGGACGCCGTTCGTGGTCGTCGAGTCGATGGTCGCGGGCGTGAAGAGGACGTTGCCGCCGGCGCTGGCCAGGCCGTTGGACGAGGCGACGCCCAGGCGCGGGTAGAAGACGGCCTGCCCCTGCATCTGCGAGAGGGACGCCCCGGGATTCGACACCGCGATGTTGCCGCAGTTTCCGGCCACGTCGCCGGCGTCGGAGGGCAGGCGGCAGCCGACCTCGGCGCCGGCGAGATTGATGCGCAGGCCGGTCGTGGGGACCGTTTCGCTGGCCGGCACGAAGCGGATCGCGCCCCAGGAGGCCATGACCGTCGGGGAGGACAGCCAGATCTCCCCGTTCGCGATCTGACCGACGACGGGCTTGTTGAGCAGGAAGTCGAGGTCGAGGATGCCCGTGCCGGAGTTGATCGTCGCCGTGGGCAGCACGACCCCGCCCGTCAGGTCGAAGACGACGGCGCTGCCGACCGCGAAGGTGTTGCCGCCCAGGTTGAGGGCGGACCCCTCGATGTAGGTGGTCGTGATGTTCCCCAGGCCGCCGAAGACGCTGACCTCGCCGTTGGCGGAGAGCACGGCCGAGTGCGAGTGGCGGCGGGTGCTCATCGTCGCCGCGGGGGTCACGCTGTTCGAGATCGGGTCGTAGATCTCGGCGCTTTCGGTGATGCCGGTGTTGGCGAGGACGTCGCGCTTGTTGTAGCCGCCGATGACGAGCGCCTTGCCGTCGCCCATCAAGGTGGCGGTGTGGTGGGCGCGCGCCTCGATCATCGGCGAGGCGGACTGGAAGGAGTTGCTCCCGGGGTCGTAGCGTTCGGTCGTGGGCAGGTACCCCCCCGTCGCGGTGACGAGCGGGTTCCGGCCGCCGGCGAACCAGACCCTGCCGTCCTTGAGCAAGGTGGCGGTGTGGCTGTAGCGCGCCGACAGCAGGCTCGGCGCCGCGCTGAAGGTCCCCTGCGTGCAGGCGGCCGCCGACGGGTTCGGGGTGAAGAACTCGCAGCTCTGGATGGCGTTGCCGACGCCGTCGGCGTTGGTGTTCTGCCCGCCGCAGATCAGGACCCGCCCGTCGTTGAGCAAGGTCGCCGTGTGATTGAAGCGGGCCGTCGCCAGGTTGATGGAGGGGCCGACCGTGACCGGGCCCCAATTGCCGGTCGCGGGATTGTAGATGTTGGCGCTGTTCGTGGGGACGGGGACGGCGGCGTCGGTGGCCGCGGCGTTGCCGCCGACCACGAGCACGCACCCGTTGGTCATCAAGGTCGCGGTGTGAGAGGCGCGCGCGACGGTCATCGGGTTCGCGGAGTTGATGAGCGCGCTGCCGCGGGAGGCGGCGAAGATGACGGAGGTGGAGAGGGTCGTGCCGCCGTGGTCCACGCCGCCCACGATGAGAAGGTCGCCGGTGCTCAGGAGCGTCGCCGTGTGGGCCGTCCGGCGGTCCACGGCGCCGGAAACGGAAGGGAGCGCGGCCAGAATGAAGGCCGCGGTCAAACCCGTCCAAAGGCGTCTCATCGTGAGGCCGGTCATCAAGGTTGCGCCAAGCCGCTTGCGTCCGCCGCTTGCGTTGGACAGAGTGTAACCACGACCTGTTACGAAATCAATACAGAAGCCTTTACCCAATTGCAACTTAAGTCACATGGGCGGGGGCCGGCGCCTATTAAGGTATGGTCAGGAGGGAGGCGCCCTTGTCCGAGTGCGGGTTCTCGGGGTCCAGCTGCTTCTTCTTGTCGACGGAGAAGAAATAGCGGTAGGTGCCGGGGTTGAGGTACAGCGTGACGGTCCAGGTGCCGTCGCCGTCGCGGCTCATGTCCTTGCGGCCGCCCCGGACGATGAAGGCGCCGACGAGCTCGACGTTCTTCGCCTTGGGCGCGTGAAGCTTGAACTCGGTGCGCAGGGCCTTGACCTTCCCGTCCGCGGCGGCGGCCGGGGCGGGCGCGGCGGGCTTGGACGCCGGCGAGGATTTCGTTCCGGCGTCGGCGGGCTTCGGCGTTTCCCGATGCTTCGGGGCGTCCGCGAGCATCGAGGGCTTCGGCGGCCGCGGGGCGTCGGCGGCGGGCTTGGCCGGGGCGGCGGGAGCCGGCTTGGGCGGCTCGGGCGCGGCGACCGGCTCGGGCGCGGGCGCCGCGGCGGTGGAGGCGGCGGGCGCCTCCGCGGCTTTGACGGGGCGCTTGCGCGGAACGGGCGCCGCGGCGATCACCGGCGCCTTCCAGTGCTGGTATACCTTCGCGGCCACGACTCCGGCGAACACGATCACGAGAACCGAGTCGAGGACGAGCAGGAAGGCCCAGAGCTTATGGGAGCCGCGGGGCGCGGGAGCCGCGGGCTCGGAGCCCTCCGCCGTGGCCGCCGGGGCGGGCGCGTCCTGGGGGTCCTGCTGCTTTCGGAGTCCGAAGAGATCAATCATGGAGTGTCCTAGCGATTCTAGCCTTGGTTCGAGGGCCGCGTCAACGCGTTAACGGTACCGCTCGAGAACGGCGTCCCACAGGCCCTGGCTGCGAAGGATGACCTCGACGAGCTCGCGGAAGGCCCCGTCGCCGCCGCTCGCCTTCGTGACCCAGTGGGCCGCGGCCTTCACCTCGGGACGCGCGTTGGCGGGCGCGATCGCGAGGCCGACCCGGGACATGACGGCGAGATCGGGGATGTCGTCGCCGACGTAGACCACCTGCTCCTTCGTCAGCTTCTCCGCGGCCATGATCTCGGCGAGCACCGCCGCCTTGTCGAGCCGGTGCTGATAAATGTGCTTGACCTTGAGCATCCTGAGGCGCGCGTCCGTCCCTTTGGACACCCGCCCGCTGATCACGCCGGTGATCAGGCCCGATTCGGTCAGCCACGCCATCGCGATCGAGTCCTGGGCGTGGATGCCCTTGAACTCGACGAGCTCCCCGGCGGTGTCGACGAAGTGATAGATCGTCCCCCCCGTCAGCACGCCGTCGATGTCCGTCAGGACGATGCGGGCCTTCGCGGTCCTGGCGCGCAGGGCCTTGGGCGAGAGCTTGCTCACCGCGCGGCCGCCGCGGCGTCGGCCAAGGCGTTCGCCAGGGCCCGCAGCCCCTCGGCCGCGTTGCCGCCCAGGTCGAGGCGCAGCAGGCGGCGTCCCGAGGCCAGCATCGCCGCGGCGTCCCCTTTGGCCTGCGCCCGGCACAGCTCGCCGAACGTGAACGGCTTGCCGGGAACGGCCAGCGCGGCCTTCTCGGAGTCGCCGAGGACCAGGAAGACGCCTTTGGCGGGGCCGCCCTTGTGCAGCTGCCCCGTCGAGTGCAGATAGCGCGGCCCCCAGGAGACCGTGACCGGGGCGGTGGTGCGCGCGCTCACGCGCTGTCGGATGTCTTCGACGAGGCGCCGGCTTTCGTCGGTTTCGGCGAGGAAGGCCAGCACGGCGACGTAGTCCCCGGCCTTGGCCCGGGACAGGTGCGCGCCGAGGACCTCCCGCAGGGGCCGATCCTGGCCCGCGTCGGCCTTGAGCGACGACACGAGCCCGGGGTCGGCGAACGCGGCCAGGCCGCCCGCGCGCAGGCTCGCCTTCTCGGGCGCGGCGTCCCGGAGGCCGTTGAGGGCCTCCTTGGCCTTGTCCTTCGCCGTCTGCACGTCGGGCTGGTCGAACGGGTTGACCTTCAGCAGGAAGCCCGCCGCCGCGGTGGCGACCTCCCATAAGAGGAATTGTCCGCCGAGGTCGAGCTCGTTCGCGAGCTCGAGGCGGATAACGGGATGCCCCGCCTGTTCGAGGGCGGCCAGCTTCGCGTCGACGGCCGGCTCGGGCCGGTTCTTGAGCGCCAGGCGCACGAACGCGCGGTCCCGGCCGTAGGCCGCCGGCGCGCCCAGGGGCTCGCCCGTCACGGGCAGGACGCCGCGTCCTTCCTTCCCCGTGGATTCGGCCACGAGCTGCTCGATCCAGAGGCCGAACGATTCGAGGGACGGAGGCAGGACCAAGGTCAGCTTGTCCCGGCCGTCGCGCGCGTGGCAGCCGATGAACGCGCCGAGGCGCAGGGCCGGGTTGGCCGGCGTCGGCGTCTGCGGCGAGAACGCCGCCGCGGCCTGGCGGGCGCGGGAGAGCAGCTCGCCCGCGTCGATCCCGGCCAGGGCGGCGGGCACGAGCCCGAACAGGGTCAGCGCCGAGAAGCGGCCGCCGACGTCGGACGGGTTCAGGAAGGTCTTGCGGAAGCTCCGCTCGCGGGACATTTTGTCGAGCGACGTTCCGGTGTCGGTGATCGCGACGAACTGGCGGCCGGGCTTGGCGCCGGGCCGCTTCGCGGCCAGGTCCCAGAAATAGTCGAAGAAGGCGTTGGGCTCGACGGTGCCGCCCGACTTGCTCGCGACGAGGAACAGGGTCTTGTCGAGGTCGAGGCGCTTGGCGAGCGCCGCCACCGCGTCGGGGTGGGTCGAATCGAGCGTGAGCAGCTCGAGGCGGCCCGGGACGGACCCGAAGACCGAGCGCAGGACCTCGACGCACAGGCTCGAGCCGCCCATGCCGAGCACTACGGCCTGGCGGAAGCCCTCGGCCGCGGCGGCGTCGGCGAACGCTTTCACGGGAGACAGCGCCGCGCCCGAGACGATCGGCGCGTCGAGCCAGCCCAGCGAGTGGCGGATGAGCTTCTGGTGCTCCTTGTCGTCCTTCCAGATCGAAGGGTCCTTGGCCCACAGGCGTTCGGAGAAGCGCGCCGCCTCGAGCTCGGCCAGGCCCGCGTCCACGGCGGCGAACTCCGCCTCGAGCAGGGCGCGCTTGGCGGTCAGCTTGCCCATCAAGGTCTCGAAGGACTTCGAGAAGGACGCGAGGCCCTCCTCTTCGAGCCTGACCATGACCGCGTCGCGGTCCACGCCGAAGCGGGGCAGGGCGTTCCACTGCGCGCCGGCCTCGACCGAGTTCTCCTCGATGCTGAAGCGCCCGGCGCCGTGCGCGCGGTACGCGTCGACGGTCGCGGGAGGCATCGTGTTGACCGTGTCGGGCCCGATGAGCTCCTCGACGTACAGGACATCGCGGTAAGCCGGGTTCTTCGTGCCGGTCGACGCCCACAGAAGGCGTTGGGGCAGGGCGCCCTTGGCCTTGAGCGCGTTGAAGCGGGCGGATGAAAAGACTTTTTTGCCGTGCTGGTAGGCCAGCTTCGCGTTCGCGATCGCCGCCTTCCCCATCAGCGCTTTGGCCTCGGGCTCCGGCCGTTTCTCGAGGATCGCGTCGATCGCGCTGTCGACGCGGCTGACGAAGAAGCTGGCGACCGAGGCGACCTTCGACAGGTCCTTGCCCGCGGCGGCGCGGCGCTCGAGGCCCTTCAGGTAGGCCTCGGCGACGGCGGCGTAGCGCTCGAGGGAGAACAGGAGCGTGACGTTGACCGAGACGCCCTCGGCGGTCAGGTCCTCGAACGCCTGGAGACCCTGGATCGTGCCGGGAACCTTGACCATGAGGTTCGGGCGGTTGACGGCGGCCCAGAGCCGGAGCCCCTCGGAGACGGTGCCGGCCGCGTCGCGCGCGAGCGAGGGCGCCACCTCGAGGCTCACGAAGCCGTCGCCGGCCTTCGTCTCGTCGTAAAGCGGGCGGAACAGGTCGCAGGCCGCCTGGATGTCGGCGACGGCGAGCTTCTCGAACAGCTCGGTCGGGGTCGCGCCGGGCTTGGCGTGGGCGCGGATGGCGTCGTCGTAGTCCGAGGAGCCGCCGATCGCCTTCTCGAAGATCGTCGGGTTGGAGGTGACGCCGCGCACGCCGTCCTCCTCGATGAGGCGCTTCAGCTCTCCGGAGGAGATCAGCGAGCGCGAGACGTAGTCGTACCAGACGGAGACGCCGAAGCGGTGCAGATCGCGCAGGGGGTTCTTGTTGGTCACTTCACGGCCTCCTTCGAATAGGTCCGCTCGATGGCGGTGACTTTGTCCTTGCGTCGCTGATGACGGTCGAGCCCGGAGAACTTGGCGTTGAGGAAAGCGTTGAGGACCTCGTAAGCGAGCTCCTGCCCGATGATCCGGCCGCCGAGGCACAGCACGTTCATGTCGTCGTCCTCGACGCCCTGGCGCGCGGAGAAGGTGTCGTGGCACATGCAGGCGCGCACCCCGGGAACCTTGTTCGCCGCGATCGTCGCCCCCACCCCGGAGCCGCACACGATGACCCCGCGCGCGGCCTTCCCGGCGGCGACGGCCTCCGAGACGGCGCGGGCGTAATCGGGATAGTCGGCCGGGGCGGCGTCCGTGTCCACGCCGAGGTTCAGGACCTGATGGCCCTTCTTTTCGAGCCAGGCGTGGAGGAGTTTCTTGAGCGGGAAGCCGGCGTGGTCGCAGCCGAGGGCGATGATCATGCCCTTATTCTATTAAAAAAATCAAAGCCCGGCGGCGGCGCGCTCGGCGCTGACGCGGGGCGCGACGAGGACGACGCGGCCGAGGCGGCGGAGCACCGCTTTCCTCAGGGCCCCGTTCTTGAAGAGGCTGCCGTGGAGCGCGAGCGGGACGGGCCGCGGCAGGGCGAGCTCCCGGGCCGCCTCGGCGGCGAGCGCGGCGAGGTGGCCGGCGGCCTCCTCGCGCAGGCGGCGGGCGCGGGCCGAGCGGGCGCGCAGGATTCTCGGCGCGAGCGCGGCGGTCGCGCGCACGGGATCCGGGGCGTGGGCCAGGTCGAGAGGCGCGGGCAGGCGCAGCTCTCGCCGGAGGAACGGGTCTCTCGAGGCCGTCCTGCCGAGCCAGAATCCCGAGCCCTCGTCGCCGAGCAGCGGGCCGAGCCCCCCCGCGCGGCGGGACCTCCCCCTCGCGTCCCGCGCGAAGGCGATCGAGCCGGTGCTCGCGACCAGCAGGACGCCGGCCCCGGCGCCGAAGGCGGCGCGATGGGCGATGTCGAAGTCGGGCACCACCGTCACGCGCGCCGCGAGGGGCTTGAGGAGCCGCGTCAGGGCC
>JAMPYD010000027.1 GCA_023700845.1 Elusimicrobiota bacterium
CGAGCAGCTCGACGCCACGCACTCGGCCGTTTTCTTCCAGGTGGAGGGGCTCGTCATCGACGAGAATATCGGCCTGGCCGACCTGAAGGGGCACCTGCAGACGTTCCTGCAGAAGCTGCTCGGCGCCTCGACCAAGACCCGCTTCCGCCCCTCTTATTTTCCGTTCACGGAGCCGTCCACCGAGGTGGACGTCAAGTGCTTCTTCTGCCCCGGCACCGGCTGCCCGGCGTGCAAGCACACGGGCTGGATCGAGATTCTGGGCGCGGGCGTCGTGAACCCGGCCGTGTTCAAGGGCGTCGGCTACGACTCCGACAAGTGGTCCGGCTTCGCCTTCGGCATCGGCGTGGAGCGCGTGGCGATGCTCCTGCACGGGGTGCGCGACCTGAGGCACTTCTACATCAACGACCAGCGCTTTTTGAAGCAATTCGATGAAAGTCTCTTATAACTGGCTGAAGGAGCATCTCCCCCTCGAGCTCTCCGCGACGGAGCTCGCCGGGCATCTGCTCAAGATCGGCTTCGAGGTCGCGGGCCACGAGCGCCTGGGGCCGACCTTCACCGGCGTCGTCGTGGGCAAGGTCGTCTCTAAAGATAAACACCCCAATGCGGACAAGCTCTCCGTCTGCGTCGTCGACGACGGCGCCGTGAAGCGGACCGTCGTGTGCGGCGCCCCCAACGTGGACGCGGGGCAGACCGTGGCCTACGCGCGCCCCGGCGCCGTCCTGCCCGGCGGCTTCAAGATCGAGGGCCGCAAGCTGCGCGGCGTCGAGAGCCAGGGCATGATCTGCTCCCGCTCCGAGCTCGGCCTGCCCAAGGACGTGGACGGCATCTGGATCATGGGCGAGGGCCCGGCGCTCGGCGCCGACGTGGGGTCCTTGCTCGGGCCGGCCGACGACATCCTGGAGGTCGAGGTCACCACGAACCGGCCCGACTGCCTGTCCCACCGCGGCCTGGCGCGCGAGCTCGCCGCCTATTTCCGCAAGGAGCTCAAGCCCCTCGGCGGCGGGATGATGGAAAGCGCGAAGACCTCGTTCCCGGTGACGGTCGAGGACCCCGAAGCCTGCCCTTTTTACGGCGGGCGCCTGATCGAGGGGGTCGCCGTCGGCGAATCCCCCGCGTGGCTGAAGGCCAAGCTCGAGGCGATCGGCCTGAGGCCGATCAACAGCGTCGTGGACATCACCAATTTCGTGCTGCACGACATCGGTCAGCCCCTGCACGCGTTCGACGCGGACAAGCTCGCGGGCGCGAAGATCGTCGTGCGGCGGTCGAAGGCCGGGGAGAAGCTTCTGGCGTTGGATCATCGCGTCTACGACCTTCCGGCTGGGTTATTGGTGATTGCCGACGGGGAGAAGCCCGTCGCGCTGGCCGGCGTCATGGGCGGAGAGGATTCCGCGGTCACGACGGCCACGAAGCGGATCATACTCGAGGGGGCGTTCTTCAATCCCGTCGAGGCGCGCAAATCGTCGCAGAAGACGCGGCTGCGGTCGGACTCGTCCTACCGCTTCGAGCGGGGGACGGACCCGGCGGCGCCGCGCGCGGCGGCGGACCGGGCGGCGGCCCTGATCCTGCAGATCGCGGGCGGGGCGGCGGCGAAGCCGTTCGAGGTCGCGGCGAGGATTCCCGCGAGGACGCCGATTCGGGCGAGCGTCGCGAAGATCAACGGGGTGTTGGGATCTGATTTTACCGATCTGGCCGTCATGCAGGCGCTGGGGGCGATCGGTTCCATCAACGGCAACGGCGTGGAGTTCACGTATACCGCACCTTCTTGGCGACACGACCTTTTGACGGCGAACGATCTCGCGGAAGAAACGGGACGATTTCTTGGGTACGACAATATTCCCTACCGCATGGCCCCCATGGCGGCGCGGGCGGCGCGGCTCACGCCGGTCGAGACGGAATCGCGCCGCGTGCGGACCAGGCTGGCGGGACTCGGGTTGTGGGAGGCGTATAACTACGATCTTGTTTCCGAGAAAACACTTTTGGCTTGCCGCCTGACGGCGGAGGGGCAGCCGCGCGTCGCCCAGCCCTTGTCCGAGGATTGGGCCGTGATGCGGTCCTCGCTTTTGCCCGGGCTTCTCAAGAATGCCCAGCACAACCTCAGCCGCGGCGCCGATTCCGTGCGCTTCTTCGAGGTCGGGAAATCTTATTCCATCCGCGGCAAGGAGGTCGACGAGACCTGGCGCGTCGCCGGCATTCTGCTGGGACCGGTGCTTGACGCGCGCTGGCAAACCGCGAGGGCCCCGCGCGCATCTTTTTACGACGGGAAAGCGATCGTCGAGGATCTCCTGGAGAAGGCCGGGCCCGTCGCGTGGGCCAAGCCGAGCGAGCCCGCGGCGGGCAAGACCCCGTCGGACCCGCTGTTTCATCCGACCAACTCGCTGCGCGCGACGGTCAACGGAACGCCGGTCGCGACGGTGGGCTGGCTGCACCCGCGGGTGGCGCGCGCCTACGACCTCGAGCGCGAGGGCGCGATCGTCCTCGACGCGAACCTCGACTGGCTCGCCGGCCGGGAGATCCCGCCCGCCCGCTACGAGGAGTTCTCCGCCCTGCCCGTCTCGCGCCGCGACCTGGCCCTCGTCCTCGACAAGGGCGCGCCCGACGCGCGCCTGAGGGACGTGATCCGGGCCTGCATGGTGCCGGAGCTCCAGGACACCGTGCTGTTCGACGTCTACGAGGGCAAGGGCGTGCCGGAAGGCAAGATCAGCCTCGCGATCCGCCTGACCTTCGGTCGCTTCGACCGGACCCTGACCGACGCCGAGGTCTCCGCGGCGGTCGAGAAGATCGTCGCCGCGCTCGCCAAGGAGCTCGGCGCGAGCCTGCGAGGCTGACGTGCAGGGCCCGCTCCAGAGTCTCAAGCAGCTCGAGGTCCTGGTCAAGCAGGCCTCCGAGTCCCTGCAGAAGCTCGGCTCCGAGAACCGCCAGTTCAAGGACGTCCTGCGCCGCCTCGAGACCGAGAACAAGGCGCTCAAGGAGGAGCTCAAGACGGCGCGCCTCACCCTCGCCCGCCATGAGCGCCTGAAGACGCGCCTGACGCGCCTGACCGACAAGCTCGAGAGGATCGCATGAACGAGAAAGTCGAGGTCCAGATCGGCACGCGCCGCCTCACCGTCGAGATGGAGGGCTGGACGCCCATCGAGATCAACGCGCTGGCGCAGAAGGTGTCCGAGCGCGTGATCCAGATGCACAGCCACAACGCCAACGTGGCCGACACCTCCAAGATCGCCCTGCTCGTCGCCCTGTCCTTCGCGGCCGAGCTCGACAAGGAGCGCCAGGCTCACGACCTGACCCGGCGCCTGCTCGAGAACAAGGCGGAAAGCCTGTCGCAGTCCCTGCGCGAGTCGCTCCAGGCCGGCTCCGACACGAACGGATGAGCGAGCTTTTCACGGCGGGCGCCGACGCGCGGCCGCTCGCGGCGCGGATGGCGCCGCGGTCGCTGGATGAGTTCGCGGGGCAGAACGCGCTGCTCGGGCCGGGAAAGCTTCTACGGCGCCTCGTCGAGAGCAACCGCTTCACCTCCGCCATTTTCTTCGGCCCCCCCGGCTGCGGCAAAACCGCCTTGGCGCGATACATCGCCGGGCAATCGAACGCGGAGGTCGTGGAGCTCAACGCGGTGACGGCGGGGGTGGCGGATATCAGGAAGGCCGTGGAGCAGGCCAAATATTCGGCGACCCTCGGGCGGAAGACGCTCCTGCTGGTGGACGAGATACACCACTTCAATAAAACGCAGCAGGACGCGCTGCTGCCGTCGGTCGAGCGCGGGGACGTGCTCCTGATAGGAATGACGACGGAGAATCCGGGGTTTTACGTCAATGCGGCGCTGCGGTCGAGGGTGACGGCGTTCGAGTTCATGCCGGTGCCGGAGACGGAGCTGGAGAAGATACTCGACAACGCGTTGAACGACAAAGACCGGGGGGTCTCGTCATTACGGGTCATTATGACGCCCGAGGCGAAGGCTCACTTGGTGCGCCAGGCTGGCGGGGACGCGCGGCGTCTCCTTAACGCCCTCGAGATCGCCGCGCTGACGACGGCGGCTGACGGCAACGGAGAACGGCGGGTCACCCTTGCGGTCGCCGAAGAGTCGATACAAAAACGGCAGATCCGGTACGACAAGAAATCGGACGACCATTACGATCACATTTCGGCTTTCATCAAATCGATGCGCGGATCGGACCCCGACGCCGCCCTCTACTGGATGGCGAAGATGCTCGAGGCGGGCGAGGAGCCCCGGTTCATCGCGCGGAGAATCCTCATAGCCGCGTCGGAGGACGTCGGTAATGCTGACTTCCGCGCGTTGCTGGTGGCCGAGGCGGCGTTTCGGGCGGTGGAGGTCTTGGGCATGCCCGAGGCACGGATCACTTTGGCGCAAGCGGTGACCTTCGTCGCTTCGGCGCCGAAATCCAACGCGGCTTATCTCGCCATCGACAAGGCCTCGGCCGAGGTCCGCGAAGGGCCTTCCCGAGAGGTCCCTTTGCCCCTGCGCGACGCCAGTATGGACGCCAAGGAGCGGGGCCACGGCCAGGGCTACAAATACCCCCACGATTTCCCCGGCCACTGGACGGCGCAGGAGTACATGCCCAACCCGGTCCGTTTTTATGAACCGACCGATCAAGGCGACGAGAAACGGATCGCCGAGCGCCTCAACGCGCTCAGGAGGAACCCTTGAGGAGCTGGATTCTCGCCGGACTGCTCTTGACGTCCCCCTCCGCATTCGCCGCCGAAGCCGGGCTTCGAGCCTCGCTGCGGCTCGCGCACGCGAAGGCTTACTCCGTCTCCGAGCTCCTGCTCAGCGTCGAGAAGCCCTATACGATCGCCTGCAAGGACGAAAAGGCGTTCACGACTTTGATGATGATCGACATGACGCTCATCTTCGCGCTCGAGACCAAGAAATCCATCGGCGGCGTCCTCGCCGCCGCCTCCGCCGGCGTCGCGCGCGACGCGGCCGCCCACGAGATCGCTCTCGCCCTCGTCAACGAGCTCTCCGCCATACCCGGCAGCGCCGCGAGGGCCGCGGAGCCGGCCAAGCGCTGCGCCGAATTCATCCGGGCGAAGGATGACGCCGCGACGTCGGCCGCGCCCGACGGCCGCGATGACGAGGTGTGGAGCGCCGCGCGCATGCACGCGGGCATGAACGTGTCGCGGCTGGCCCAGTTCTCCGTCGTCGACGAGCTCAAGGCGGCCCGGGCCATCGTCGAGAAGACGAAGAAGCCGTAGGAGCGCCGCGCTATTTCGCGCGCAGGGCTTCGTTGAGGGCGGGGGCCGTGGTCTTGACCGAGACGACCTGGGCGTTCAGCGGCAAAGGGCTTAAGGCCTTGTCGCTTTAGGCTCTACCGCGCGCCGCCCATCTTCGCCTGCACCGAGGCGAGCGCTCCGGCCGCCTGCGGGTTGGCGGCGAGCGCGGCCGCCCCGCGCGGGTCCATCAGCAGGCTGAGGGCCTTCGGATTGGACATCGCGATGCTCGCGATCGAGACCGGGTCGTTGCCGACCTCCTTGAGGGACGGGCACGCGGAGATGCGCTTGACCATCTCGGTGCCCGCGAGCGCCGACACGAGCCCCTTCCCGCCGTCGGGGGTGTTCAGCGCCTGCTGGATCACCGGGAAGACCCGGCTCATGCCGCCGCTGTTCGAATCGGCGAGATACGACTTGAGCTTGCCGCCGCTCTCGCAGTTCTCCTTGGCGCGGGGGCGGCTCATGAAGGCGTCCACGACCATCTTGTTGTTGAAGACCGCGGCCAGGACCTTGGGGTGATTGAGCATCCGCGAGGCCAGCGACGAGAGCATTCCTTCCTTCGCGCCGAGGTTGGCCAGCCCCTTCGCGTCGGTCGGTATTCCGGCCGAGGCGAGAGCCTTCGCCTCGTCGGCGGCGGACGGCGCGGGGGCCGCCGGAGGCGCCGCGGGGGCCGCGGGCGCGGCGGCCGGCGCGGGGGCCCCGGAGGCCACGGAGGCCTCCTCCGGAGGGGCCTGGCGGTACAGGCTCGAGGTGACGCCGGCGGGGCCGTCGCCGATCTTGGCGCTGACCATGTCGAGGCTCGTCTTCGGGCGGGACGCGAACGGGCGGGCCGAGCCGCCCGCCGCCGCGGCCTCGCCCCCCATGTCGAAGCCCCGCGAGGAGGCCGCCTCCTCTCCGGGCTGGGCGAACATCATCCACGCGACGACGGCGGCGGCGCAGCCGAATCCGATGAGGACCTTCTGCTTGATGTTGTCCCAGTCCACCTCGCCCATTTCGCTCATTCCAGCCCTAGTGTAGCCCGCCCCGGAAATTTCGCAAGGGGGCGCTCCCGTTTGCGCGAAGTGTTATAATCGCCGCATGAAGCGCGTCCTCGTCGGGACCCTGATCGCCGGACTCACCCTCTCCGTGTTCTCCGACCGCAGCGCCCTCGCCTGCCTGCTGGCGGGAGGCCTGTCGACCTTCCTGCTCCTGCAGCTCGGCCCGCGCTCGGTCGTGGAGAAGGTCGGGGCCCTGCTCACCGCCGCCGGGATCGCCTGGCTCGCCGGCCCCCGAGCCGCGCTGGGCCAGAGCCTGATCGGATACTTCTGCGGCTGGGTCATCGCCGCGACCGCGCTCGCCGTCTACCTGCACCCGCGCGCGGAGTAGCGGTGGAACCGTCCCGCCGCGTCTTCACGATCTCCGAGCTCAACAGCCAGGTGCACCAGCTCCTGGAGGCCTCCTTCCCCGAGCTGTGGGTCGAGGGCGAGATCTCCAACTGCAAGGCGTACCCCTCCGGGCACACCTACCTGAGCCTCAAGGACGACAAGGCGCAGATCAAGGCCGTGCTGTTCAAGGGCTCCTCCTTCGGCGTGAAGTTCAAGTTCACGGACGGCCTCAAGATACTCGCCCGCGGACGCGTCACCTCGTACGAGCCTCGCGGCGACCTTCAGTTCATCATCTCCGCCGCCGAGCCCCGGGAGAAGGGCGCCCTGCAGCTGGCGCTCGAGCAGCTCAAGGCCAAGCTGATGGCCGAGGGGCTGTTCGACGAGTCCCGCAAGAAGCCGCTGCCCCCCTTCCCCAAGAGCGTCGGCGTCGTGACCTCGGGCCAGGGCGCGGCCGTGCGCGACATCATCCACGTCCTGAGCCGCCGCTGGCCGGGCCTGTCGATCCGGGTCTGGCCGGTGAAGGTGCAGGGCCCGGGCGCCGCCGCCGAGATCGCCGACGCGATACGAGGCTTCAACGAGCTCGCCCCCGACACCGACGTCCTACTCGTCGGCCGCGGCGGCGGCTCCATCGAGGACCTTTGGGCGTTCAACGAGGAGCCGGTCGCGCGCGCGATCGCGGCGTCGGACATCCCCGTCATCTCCTGCGTCGGCCACGAGACCGACACGACGATCGCCGACTTCGGCGCCGACCTGCGCGCCCCGACCCCGTCGGCCGCCGCCGAGATGGCCGTCCCCGAGAAGGCCGCGATCCGGGACCGCGTCGCGGAGCTCGTCGACGCGATGGCCCAGGATCTGCGCGACGCCCTGGAGTCCCTCTCCCGGCGCCTGCAGTACGCGGCTTCGCATCCGCTGCTGAAGGACCCGAGACGCCTGTGGGAGCAGCGCGTCCAGCGCGTCGACGACCTGGCGATGCGCCTGCCCGAGGCCCTGCGCCGGCGACTCGAGACCCTCGGCCTGCGCCTCGGCGCGGCGGCCGGAAGGCTCGACGCGATCTCCCCGCTCAACGTGCTCGCCCGCGGCTACGCGATCGCGACGAGCAAGGGAAAGGTTTTGACGAGCCCCCGGCAGGTGAGGAAGGGCGATCCGGTGACCGTGCGCCTGTCCGAAGGCGAGCTCAATTGCGAGGTGTCCTAGTGGCCAAGGAATCGAAGCCGGAGACGTTCGAGAAGTCGCTGGAGTCGCTCGAGGAGCTCGTGCGCGAGCTCGAGGCCGGCGACAAGGGGCTCGACGAGTCCCTCGCGCTGTTCGAGAAGGGCGTGACCTTGTCCAAGGAATTGTCCAAGCGCCTCGAGGACGCGAAGACGAAGGTCGAGGCGCTGTCCAAGGAAGGCGGCAAGCTCGTCAAGAAGCCGTTCGCCGCCGAGGACTGATCAGAACCGTCCGGTCAGGGCCAGGCCCAAGACCGGCGCGGCGGAGGCGTTGACGCGCACGCCGGCGTCGCGGTACTCGAAACGGCGAAGGAACGCCCAGCCGGCGGACAGCTCCGCCCGCGCGTGGGCCCATTCGAGGCCCAGCCCCGCTTCGGCGCTGAGCGTCTGCTCGCGAAGCCACCGCGAATCGAGGTCGGGGCGGCCGCGGGCCGAACCGAACGAAGGCGACACCCGGTAGCCGCCGCCGCCGAGCTTCACGCCCGCCTTCGCCTCCGACATCGCGGAGAGCATGCGCCCCGTCTTGCGCGCGACGCCGATCTCGGGAAGAAGCAGGCGCACGGTCCAAACATCGTCGGGGCGCAGGATCGCGCCGAACAAGGGCACGACGGGGAGCGCGCCCCTCGGATCGACTCCCAGGCCCGCGACCCAGGTGCGGCGCGGATTCCCGACGCTCGTCGCGATGACCGAGCCCGCGAGGCTGAAGCCGTCCCCGGACAGGCGGCGATCTCCGCCCACGCTCGGCGCGATCTGCGCGGCGACCCTCCAGCCGGAAGCGAGCGTTCTTTCATAGCCGACAGCGGCGCGAAACAGCTGCAGCGTGTCCGGAACGAGCTCTCCCGCGCCGAGATCGAGCGCCGTGCGGCGGTAGAAAACGCCGGCGGTCAATCGTCCCACCCCGAACGGGCGGCGCACCTCGAGCCGCGCGTCCTGGCGGTATTCCTCGGCCGTGCCGGTGTCCCGGCCGCCTTCGCTCAGGCGGCCGGAGCCCACGTAGACGTTCCGGTACGACATTTCCAACGGCGCGCCTCCGGGGCGCGCCGGCGCCTGGGCCCGGGCCGAGCCCGCGAGGAGGACGAGGCCGAGAGCGGCGCGCTTCAAGCGGCCTTCTCGAGGCCGCCGATGCGGCGCGCGTGGCCCAGCGACCACAGGCGGAAGCGCTCGACGAAGGCGTAGGCCGCGGGCACGACGAACAAGGTCAGCAGGGTCGAGCTGATGATGCCGCCGATCGCGGTAACGCCCATGCCCGTGCGCTGGGCCGAGGCCTCATTGAGCCCGACCGCGACGGGGATCATGCCCGCGACGAGCGCGAACGAGGTCATGAGGATCGGCCGCAGGCGGTCGCGGCCCGCCTGGATGGCGGCGTCGGCGTCGCTCATGCCGCGCGCGGCCAATTGCTTGGTGCGGTCGACGAGGAGGATCGAGTTCTTCGTCGCGATGCCGAGCAGGAGGATCATGCCGATCATGGAGAAGATGTCGAGCGAGCTCCCCGCCAGCCACAGCGCGAAGAAGCCGCCGCTCGCCGCCAGCGGCAGGACGAGCATGATCGTCAGCGGCGTCACGAACGACTGGTACAGGCTCGCGAGCACGAGGTAGATGAAGAACGTGCCGAGCAGGGCCGCGATCGACATGTTCACGACCAGCTCCTCGAAATCCTCGGCCATGCCCTCGAAGCGATAGGAGACGCCGGGCGGCGGGGCCAGCTCACCGGCGAGCAGCTCGCGGAAATCGGCCATCACGGCGGCGAGGCCGGGGCCGTGGGGCGCCACGTCGGCGCCGAGGCGCACCGAGCGCGCGCGGTCCGAGCGGTTGACGGCCGCCGGCGAGCGGCCCGAGACCGCGGCCCCGGCGTCGGCGAGGCGCACGAGGCGACCGTTGAGGTTCGGGACGCGGATTTCGCCGAAATCGGCCTGGAGGTCGCGCTGCTCGTCCTTCAGGCGCACGCGCACGTCGTACTCGCGGCCGCTCTTGCGGTAGACGACCGGCGTCTCGCCCTCGATCTGCGCGCGCAGCTCGCGCCCGACCATCGTCGTCGACAGGCCCAGGCGCTTGGCCCTCTCGGCGTCGAGGACGGCGCGGACCTCGGGCTTGCCCGGCTTCTCGCTGAGCTCCGGCTCGAGCAGGCCGGGATGGTCCTTGAACCGGGGGAAGACCTTGGCGGCGTACTCTCGCAGCTGGGCGGCGTCCTGGCCGAGGAACACGAGGTTGAAGGGGCTGTCCCCGTTGCTCATCTCCTCGTAGTCCTTCACGGCGACCTTCCAGCTCTCGTACGGCTTGAATTCCTCGCGCAGCGCGGTCTTGAAGGCGGTGGTGTTCAGCGTCCGCTCGCGGCGCGGCACCATCTCCACGTAGAAGTCGGCCTTGTGCGACTCGTTGTCGGCGTTGTCGACCGTGAGCTTGGTCAGCTTGATCTCCTTGTGGGCGCGCACGATCGCGTCGATCGTCGCGGCCGCCCGGGCCGTCGCCTCGAGGCTGGCGCCGGGCTCGAGCTCGAGGGTGACCATGAACTGCCCGCTCTCCTGCGGCGGAAGGAAGGTCTTCGGCACCAGGGCCGCGAAGCCGAGGCTGGCGGCGAACAGCGCCGCCGCGAAGCCGAGCACGAGGCCCGGCCGGGCGTGGGAGCGGCGCAGGGCCGAACCGTACCAGTCCTCGAGCCGCGCCTGGGCCCGGTCGAGCGACTTGAGCAGGCGGGCGAGCCGCCCCGTTCCCTCGCCGTGCCCGCCGCCCTTCGCGGCGAAATACGCCGACAGCATCGGGGCGATCGTCAGCGCGTCGAACAGCGAGATCACCATCGCGAACACGACGGTCAGGCCGAACTGCTTGAAGAACTGGCCGACGATGCCCTTGAGGAACGCGATCGGCAGGAACACCGCGATGACGGTCGCCGTCGTCGCGATGACGGCCAGCGACACCTCCCGAGCGCCGTTGACGGCCGCCTGCTCCGACGGCTCGCCGGCCTCCTGACGCTTGAAGATGTTCTCGCGCACGACGATCGCGTCGTCGATGAGCAGGCCGACGGCGAGGCTCATCGCGAGCAGGGACATCATGTTGATCGTGAAGTCGAAGGCGTACATCAGGACGAAGGCGCCGAGGAGCGAGGTCGGGATCGCGAGGCCCGTGATCAAGGTCGAGCGCAGGCTGCCGAGGAACAGGAACACGACGACGAAGGTGAGCAGGATGCCGAGCCAGATCGTCTCGACCACGTCGTCGACGTTGTCGCTGATCACCTTGGAGCGGTCCATGACGATCACGAGCTTCGGGGCCCCCGGCCGGGAGGCGATGTCGTCCTGCAGGCGCTTGAGCCGGTCCTTCACCGCGCCGACGACCGCCAGCGTGTTCGAGCCCGACTGGCGGTACACCTGGAGATAGACCGCGGGCTTGCCGTTCCAGAAGGCCCGCGTCCTTTCGTCGACGAGGCCCTCGCCGACCGTGCCCAGGTCGCGCACGCGGATCGGGGTCTCGTTGCCCCGGAACGCGACGACGACGCCGCCGATCTCCGCCGGGTCCGAGAACTCGCCGACGGTGCGGAACAGGCGGTCGCCCGCCCCGCGGGTGACGCGGCCGGCGGGGACGTTGACGCCGGCGATGCGCAGCGCGTCGGAGACCGCGCCCGCCGACAGCTCGCGACGCGTCAGCTCCGCGCGGTCGAGCGCCACGCGGATCTCGCGCTTGCGGCCGCCGACGACCTCGACGAGGCCGACCTGGGCGACCTGCTGGAGCGCGGGGCGGACCACGTCGTCGGCCAGGTCGAACAGCTCGCCCGGGGGCAGGTCGGCCGAGATCGCGATCGCGAGCTGGGGCATGTCGCTCGGGTCGAAGCGGCGGATGACGGGCTCCTTCGCGTCGTCCGGAAGCTTGCGCCGGGCCAGCGCCACGCGGTCGCGGACCTGCTGCTCGGCGTGCTGGGGATTGGTCTCGAGCGTGAACTCGGCGATGATCGTACCGACGCCCTCCTTGGCGGTCGCGCGCAGCTTCTTGAGGCCGGCGATCGTCGCGATCTCGTCCTCGAGCGGCTTGAGGATCTGGGTCTCGACCTCGTCGGGGCCGGCTCCCGGGTAGGCCACCGTCGCGCTGATGACGGGAAAGGCCACGTCCGGATACAGGTCCACGCCCATGCGCGTCATCAGGAGGCCGCCGGCCGTCAGCATGAGGATGACGGCGCTGGTCACGAACACGGGCTGCTTGATCGACAGTTCGGGGAGGTCCATTTTATTCCTGGGAGTACGGCTTCATCCGCGCCGCCGCGAGGCGCACCTGCAGCTCCTCGCCGACGAGGGCGCGCCGCGCGGCCGCCCAGTCCTGCTCCGCCTGGAGCACGAAGAACGTCGTCGTCCGGCCCTCGCCGTGGCGGCGGCGCTCGGTCTCGACGCGCTCGAGCTGGGCCTTCTCGATCTCGCGCGCGAGCGCCACGCGGCGGCGGGCGTCCTCGAGGCGGTCCGAGAGGTCCTTCCAGTTCGCCGCCGACTCGTAGGCGGCGCGGCGCGCGCGCTCGCCCGCCGCCTCGGCCTCGGCCTTGTGGCCGCCGCCGACGGAGCGGAGC
>JAMPYD010000474.1 GCA_023700845.1 Elusimicrobiota bacterium
AGGAGCTCGCGGGCTTCGCGGCCCTGTGGGGCCGGGACGCCGACGTGCGCAACTTCTTCCTCTCGGGCGCCATCGGCCGCGACGCGAAGGTCAAGGCGCTCGACGCCGTGACCGTCGGCAAGACCTCCGAGACGTTCTCCAGCTTCCTCCAGGTCCTCCTGCACCGCGCGCGCCTCTGGGTGCTGCCGGAGACCGCGGAGGCCTACGTGAAGATCCTCGACCGCCGGCTCGGCCGCGTCCCCGTCGTCCTCACGACGGCGGCGCCGGTCACCGACGCCGACCTCGAGTCCTGGCGCGCGCGCCTCCGCGCCGCGCTCGGCAAGGAACCCGTCCTCACGCACCAGGTCCGGCCCGCCCTGATCGGCGGCGCCGTCCTGCGCGTGGGCGACACCGTGGCCGACGGCAGCGTGCGCCGTCGCCTCGTCGAGCTCCGCTCGCGCTTCGAGAAGGCCGCCCGGCGCTAGCCGGCGACCGAACCCCGAAAGGCCCCGACCCCCATGCGCTTCAACCCCGAAGAGATCACGTCGGTCCTCCGCAAGGAGATCGAGGAGTACCGGTCCGCCCTGGACGTGGCCGAGGTGGGCACGATCCTCGAGGTCGGTGACGGCATCGCCCGCATCTACGGCCTCGACCGCGCCATGGCCGGCGAGATGCTCGAGTTCGAGAGCGGCGTCCGCGGCCAGGTGTTCAACCTGGAAGAGGGCTCCATCGGCGCCATCGTCCTCGGCGAGTACAAGGACCTGAAGGAGGGCCAGACGGTGCGCCGCACGGGCGCGCTGCTCGAGGTCCCCGTGGGGCCGGGCCTCGTCGGCCGCGTCGTGGACCCCCTCGGCAACCCGCTCGACGGCAAGGGCCCCATCCAGGCCGAGGCCATGCGCCCGGTCGAGATGATCGCGCCGGGCATCGCCGACCGGCAGCCGGTGAAGGAGCCCCTGCAGACGGGCATCAAGGCCATCGACTCGATGACGCCCATCGGCCGCGGCCAGCGCGAGCTGATCATCGGCGACCGCAAGACCGGCAAGACGATGATCGCGATCGACACGATCATCAACCAGAAGACCGAGAACGTCATCTGCGTCTACGTCGCCATCGGCCAGAAGGAGTCGACGGTCGCGGGCATCGTCGAGGACCTCCGCCGCAACGGCGCCATGGACTACACGATCGTCGTCGTGGCCTCGTCGGCCGCGCCGGCGCCGCTGCAGTTCATCGCGCCGTACGCCGGCTGCGCCATGGCCGAGCACATGATGTACAAGCACAAGCGCCACACGCTGTGCGTGTACGACGACCTGACGAAGCAGGCGGCCGCGTACCGCCAGGTGTCGCTGCTGCTCCGCCGCCCGCCGGGCCGCGAGGCGTACCCGGGCGACGTGTTCTACCTGCACAGCCGCCTGCTCGAGCGCGCCGTGAAGCTCTCGAACGACCTCGGCGCGGGCTCCCTGACGGCCCTGCCGATCATCGAGACGCAGGAGGGCGAGGTCTCGGCCTACATCCCGACGAACGTGATCTCGATCACGGACGGCCAGATCTACCTCGTCCCGGACCTCTTCCGCGCCAACGTGCGCCCCGCCATCGACGTCGGCATCTCGGTGTCGCGCGTCGGCGGCTCGGCCCAGATCAAGGCGATGAAGGCGAAGTCGGTTGCCGGCGGCCTCCGCCTCGACCTCGCCTCCTTCCGCGAGCTCGAGGCCTTCGCGCAGCTCGGCACGGAGCTCGACAAGGGCACCCAGTTCCGGATCGACCGCGGCCGTCGCATGGTCGAGATCCTCAAGCAGCCCCAGTTCCACCCCATGCACGTGATCGACCAGGTCATCGTGATCTTCGCGGCCGGCGCGGGCTTCATCGACGCCGTCGCCGTGGAGAAGGTCCGCGACTGGGAGGGCAAGCTCCTCCGGTACGTGCACGACAACCACCAGGCGTTCTTCGACGCGTTCGCGCAGAAGCGCGAGCTCACGAAGGACATCGAGGAGGAGCTGCGCCGGGTGCTGACGCAGTTCAACGAGGCCTACCTCGCGGGCAAGGCCGCCGACCCCCGCTGACCCCCGGGCCTCGCGTCGCGTCGCCGCGGCGCGGGCCCGCCCCGTCCTCTCCCCCGTCCTCCCCCACGTCCGCCTCCCCAGAACGGAATCGAATTCGTGGCCAAGCCCCGCGCAATTCTGAAGCGCCGCAAAGCGGTTCAGAACATCGCCAAGATCACGAAGACGATGCAGATGATCGCGACGGCGCGCTTCAAGAAGGCGTTCGACCGCGCGGTCGCGGCCCGGCCCTACACGGACCGGCTCGCCGCGCTCGTCGCCCGCCTCGCGTCCGCCGCCGGCGAGCTGAAGCACCCGCTGCTCGACGCCCGCCCCGAGGGCACCCGCGCCGCGATCGTCGCCATGGCCAGCAACCGCGGCCTCTGCGGCGGCTACAACTCGGGCATCGTCCGCCAGGCGGTCGGCGCCGTCCGCGCCGCCGCCGGCGCCGGGAAGTCGGTCCGCCTGCTCGTCGCCGGCCGCAAGCTCGGCAGCGCGCTGCGGTTCCAGGGCCTGCCCACCGAGGTCGTCTGGA
>JAMPYD010000475.1 GCA_023700845.1 Elusimicrobiota bacterium
CGGCTCCCGCCGCGAAGACGCCGGCGCCCGCGGCCAAGGCGGCGACGCCCAAGCCCGCCGCGCCGAAGCCGGCGCCGCCGAAGGACGCGCACGGCCACGCGGCGCCCGCTCACGGCCACGCCGCGCCGGCTCACGGCCACGCGGAGGCGGCGCACGCCGGAGGGTCCGGCGCGACGGGCGCGATCGCGCTCGCCGTCCTTCTCGCCCTCGGCCTGGGCGTGTTCCTGTTCAAGGATCGGGGCGGGCGCGAGGCCGAGCCGGCGCACGTGGCCCCCGCGGCGCTTCAGCCGATGCCGCGCGCCGTCGAGCCCAAGCTCGTCGTGCGCCTCAAGAACGACGCCTGGCTGCGCGTCTCCGTCGACGGCCAGATCGTCTTCGAGGGGCGCGCCCCGCGCGACGCCGTGCAGGAGTGGAAGCCGGCCAAGTTCGTGGATCTGCGCACGACGGAGCCGGCCGCGCTCGACCTCAGCCTCAACGGCCAGCCGGTGACGCTCGGCGCCCCGGGCCCCGACGGACAGTACCGGGTCGAGATCCCGTAAGGCCATGTCCCTTCCCAACCGCCTGACGATGCTGCGCATCGTCCTGGCGGCCGCGGTGTTCGGCGCGCTGATGACGGACGAGCCGGGCTGGCACGCCGGCGCGCTCGTCATGTTCGTCGCGGCGATCATCACGGACTGGCTCGACGGCTGGCTGGCCCGCCGCATGAAGGCGGTCAGCCCCTTCGGCAAGGTCGCCGACCCGATCGCCGACAAGATCCTCGTCATCGGCACCTTGATCGCCCTGATCCGGACCAAGGAGCTCGAGATCCCGCTGTGGGCCGTGTTCGTCATCGTCATGCGCGAGCTCGTCATCGGCGGCGTGCGCGTCATCGCGGGGGCGCAGGGCAAGGTGCTCGCCGCCGACAAGTGGGGGAAGATCAAGACCGCCATCCAGCTCGTCGCGATCATGCTGATGATCGGCGTCGTGGTCGCCAAGGACCGCGGCCTGGCCGAGCCCTGGATGATCCGCTCGGTGTACCCGCTGACGGTGCTGTGCGCGGCGCTCGCCCTGTCGAGCCTCGCGTCCTACCTGCGCCAGTACCGCGCGATGCTCGAGAAGTCCTGGGAATGACGCTCGAGCGGACCGCGGTCCTGTTGGCGACCGGCCTGGGGATAAGCTATATTGCCCCGACGGGACGCGGCCGGAAGTGGACCGGCGCGGGGCTGCTCGGGACGCTCGAGGGGCTCGCGCTCTGGCCTCTGCTCCCGGCGGCTCCGGGGCCGTACGCGGCGGTCGTCGCCGCGGCGATCGCGGCGGCGTGCTGGATCAGCGGGATCGCCGAAAAGTCGTTGAAGACGCACGACGATTCGAGGATCGTGCTGGACGAGATCGTGGGCTTCTGGGTCGCGTTCGCGTGGCTGCCCAGGACCTGGACGGCGGCCCTGCTGGCCTTCGTGCTGTTCCGTTTTTTCGACGCGGTGAAGCTGCCGCCGTATAAATATCTGGAACGGCTCCCGGGCGGCATGGGGGTCGTGATGGACGACGTCGGCGCCGGAATCGTCGCGAACCTGCTCGCACGCCTGATACTCGACTCAACAGGGAGACTGACCTGAAGCTCACGAGGACCGCGACGTTGGCCGCGCTGGCCGCCCTTCTCGGGCTGGCCGCCCCGGCCGCCGCCCAGACGAACATCTGGGGCGTCTCCACCCCGACCGCCGCCCCGGTCGCCGTCGCCGTCGCCACCGCGCCCGCCCTGGGCTCGCCGCTCTCCGTCTCCGGCGGCCCCTGGGTCCCGGCCGAGGTCCTGTTCTTCTCCGCCGGCCGCGTCGTCGCCGACTACGCGTGGCGGGACTCGGTGCGCGCGCGCCGCGGCCACCTGTACACCGCCGCCGACCTCCAGAGCGACGTGCAGGACCTGATGACCTTGGGGCGCTTCACGACCCTGACCCCGGCGATCTACGCGATCCCCGCCACGCCCGTGCCGAGCGAGTTCACCACGATCTCCGTCTCGACGAACCAGGTCCGCGTCGTCTTCGAGGTCATCGAGAAGGCCGTCGAGGCCCCGAAGGTGAAGATCGTCACGCCGCCCACCGCCGTCGGCGGCGTCCTGCTGACCCCGACCGCCTGGCGCGGCGCGGGCCGACACGAGAACCCGGGCATGGCCCTCGACATCAACGCCGCCTACTTCATCGGCCGCCTCTACGGGAAGAACTCCTATCCCGACTCGCCGCGCAAGACGAACTACATCGACCGCATCGGCCTCTGGACCTTGACCGCCGACGGCAAGATGCAGATCCAGTCGGAGGCGAAGATCCGCCCCGCGGTCGCGGTCGGCGGCCAGGCGATGCTCGTCTTCCGCGACTCGCCCCAGCCCACGGTCACCGCGCCCGGCGTCTCGGTCAAGATCGACGCCAAGAACACGAAGATCCTGACCGACGGCTACTTCGTCGCCTCCAAGAAGTTCGGGCCGATCCGCACGAGCGCCGGCGTGATGCAGGGCACGATCGGCAACCTGGCCGCGAACATGTCCGAGTTCCTGACCCCCGAG
>JAMPYD010000028.1 GCA_023700845.1 Elusimicrobiota bacterium
CGGCCGTCGCGCGCTGGCTGCACGAGCACGCGGGCCTCGACCCCGCCCGCCTCTCGGCGGCGGGCTTCGGGGAGTTCCGCCCGGCCAAGCCCAACGACACGCCCGAGGGGCGCGCGGCGAACCGCCGCGTCGTGATCGCGGTCGCGCCGCAAAACTGACAGCAACCCCCTTGACGGAAAAAGCTTCACCCTCTACACTGAAAGCATGCCGAAGATCAAAGCTCCCGCGAAGGCGAAGAAGATGAAAAAGGCCGCGCCCGCTCCTTCCGCCGACGCGTCCGAGCACAAGACCGCCGAGCGGATCATGGAGACGGTGCTCAAGGAGCAGAGCGTCGAGGCCTCGACCGAGCGGCTGGATCAGTGGATCACCATCGAGTGCCCGCATTGCGCCGAGGGCGCCGAGCTTCACGTGATCGCCGACATGGACGGCCAATCCATCGATCAGGACTGCACGGTCTGCTGCCGCTCCTTCGTCGCGCACATCGAGATCGACGACGGCGAGGCGCACGTGGGCGTAGAAGCTGCCTGACGCCTGCCGCCTTCCCCAAGGCGGCCCGCCGGATGACGCCGTCGGAAAGATCCTGGCGATGCGCGTGATCGCCGTCGTCGGCCTCTCCCCGAAGCCCGAGCGCCCGTCCCATTACGTCTCCGAGTATCTGAAGGAGCAGGGCTACACGATCGTGCCCGTCAACCCCGGCCACAAGGAGATCTTAGGGGAGAGATGCTGGCCGAGCGTCGCCGACATCCCCTTCCCCGTGGACGTCGTGTGCGTGTTCCGCCGCCCCGAGGAGGCCCTGACGCCGATCCTCGAGGCGATCGCCAAGAAGGCGAAGGCCGTCTGGCTTCAGGACGGCGTCCATCACGACGAGGGCGAGCGCATGGCGCGCGCGGCGGGGCTGCTGGTCGTGTCCAACGACTGCCTGATGCGCGAGCACTCGCGCCGCGGCCGTTAAGGCTTGAGTATCTCGACGAGCTCGACCTCGAAGACGAGGGTCGCGCCGGGCTTGATGCCGGGGCGGCCCGGGTCGCCGTAGGCGACGTCGGAGGGGCAGACGAGCTTCGCCTTGCCGCCGACCTTCATCATCGAGATGCCGTGGGTCCAGCACTTGATGACGCCGTCGAGCGAAAACTCCGTGGGCTCGCCCCGCGCGTAGGAGGAGTCGAACTCGGCCCCTTCGGTCGTCGTGCCGCGGTAGTGCGCCTTGATCGCCGCGGTCTTCGAGGGGTTCGGTCCGGTTCCGGCCTTCGTCTCGAGATACCAGCCGCCGCCGGGGATGGCCTGAGGCTTGTTCTCCTTGACCCAGTTCTCCGTGAAAATCCGGCCCTTCTCCTTTTCCGGCGCCGCGGCGGACGCCATGGCGGCCTCCTTGCGCTTCTCGGAGGCCTCGATGCGCTTGGAGAGGATTTCGTTGACGCGGGGCTGGTAGAAGCGGACGTCGACCTGGGGCGGCTTGTTCAGGATCGAATCGGCGATGCCGGCCTGGACGATCTTCGCTTCCGCCGGGGTCAGGCCGAAGGGGCTGAGGTTGCGGCCCATCAGGAAGCCGATGGTGTAGATCGCGCGCTCGTCGTCGGTCTTGTAGGCGTCTTTCGGGACAGCAGGCCGATTCGCCTTCGGCGAATCGCTCGCGGCCTTCGGCGCGTCGGCCTTGGGCGCGTCGGCGGCGAGGGCGGGCGCGGCGGCGAGAAGCAGGGAAATCAGGGCGAGTTTCATGACGGTTCTCCTATGAAATCGCGCTAATGATAGCACATCATTCATAGAATGCTTTTCATGGTCAAGGGGGTCGGCCGGAACGTCTACTGGATGGGCGCGGTGAGCTTTTTCGCCGACGTCGCGGGAGAGATGATCGCCCCGCTGCTGCCCTTGTACATGACCGCGGTGCTGGGCGCGCCGGCGACGGCCGTCGGGATCGTGGAGGGCTCCGCCGAGCTGGCGGCCAGCGTCTTTCGCGGCGTCGGCGGCTGGTGGAGCGACCGCGCGGGGGCGCGCAAGCCGACGGTCGTCTTCGGCTACACGCTGTCCGCCGCGGCCAAGCCGGCGCTGGCCCTGGCCGCGGGCTGGCCGGGGCTGCTCGTCGCCCGCTTCGTCGACCGGACGGGAAAAGGTCTGCGCGGCGCCGCGCGCGACGCGCTGATCGCCTCGTCGACGGACCGGGCGCACCTGGGCAAGGCCTTCGGCCTGCACCGCGCCATGGACACGGCCGGCGCCGTCGCCGGGCCGCTGATCGGCCTGTGGCTGCTGAGCGCGGGCCACTCCTACCGAGCGATCTTCCTGTGGGCGGGGCTTCCCGCCTTCGTCGCGGTGCTCGTGCTCGTGCTGTTCGTGCGCGAGGCCGAGGCGCCGAGGAAGGCGCCGGCGCCCGAGCGGGGCCCGTCGACGCCGTTGTCGCCCAAGTTCTGGCGGTTTCTCGCGGTGTACGGCCTCTTCGCGTTGGGCAACTCGTCGGACTCGTTCGTCCTGCTCAAGGGCCGCGACGCGGGGCTGAGCGCGACGGCGGTCGTCCTCGCCTACGTCCTGTTCAACGTCGTCAACGCGAGCTGCGCGACGGCGAGCGGGCATCTCGCCGACCGCGTCGGGCGGCGCCTGACCGTGGCCGCCGGCATGGGCGTCTACTCGCTGTGCTACCTCGGCTTCGCGCGCGCCGAGACCCCGGGCGCGCTGTGGCCCCTCTTCGCGCTGTACGGCCTGCAGGCGGCGCTGATCGAGGGCTCCTTCCGGGCCGCGGTCGCCGACGCGAGCGATCCCGGCAACCGCGGCCTCGCGCAGGGCGTGTTCCAGGGAACGGCGGGCGTCCTGGCGTTCGCGGCGAGCGCGCTGGCGGGCGTGATGTGGACGAAGATCTCTCCCGCGGCTCCCTTCTATTTCGGCGCGGCGTGCGCGGCGGCGGCCGCGGTGCTCCTTCCGTTCAGCGTCTGGAGTAGCCGCGGCCCGAATGCCGCCGGCTCGACGAGCTCCGGCCGGACGGCTTGAAGCTCACGGCGTCCGCGCCGCGCGAGGGCCCGTTGCCGGCGCGGAAGGCGTCGGCGCCGACGCGGTCGGCCAAGGTGTAGTCGTCGATGAACGGGTTGCGGTTGCCCTGCCACTGCTCGACGAGGTCGTTGCGCCGCGCCTCGAAGGCGTCCGGCGGGAACTGGCGGTTCCACTTCATCATGAGCTCGACCTGCTGGTTCCAGAACACGACCGACGTGCGGCCGAACATCCGGGAATCCTTGTAGCGCGAGTAGAAGTAGAGCAGGCCGCGGGCGACGCGCCCCTTCACCGCGTCCGGCGGCTCGAACACGCCGTTGCCGCGCTTGGCGCCGGCCTTGTTCTCGTAGTCCGCGTTGCCCGTGACGACGCCGAAGGGCATGTGGCCGCGCACCGAGTTCGGGTGCATGAACGTCGCCATCAGATGGTGGAGGTCCGAGCGCATCGGCAGGGCCTTGTTGAACAGGGACTGGGGCCAGGTGTGCTCGACGTTCATGCCCTGGCCGTCGGAGTAGCCGTCGCCGTTGGAATCGCCGCGCTCCGGGTAGTCGCCGCCTTCCTTGCTGGTGCCGGGCACGAAGATGCCGGAGTAGGCGTCGACGACGCCGCTGACGCCGTTGATGATGACGTGGTCGGCCTTCGCGAACATGTAGTCCGACGCCTCGCTGTAGGACCGCTCCTTGTGGCCCTTGCCGGAGATCTGGTTCAGCGCGTCGAGGAGGGCCTTGCCGGTCAGGCCCTCGGTCCCTTGGACGGGCTTCTGCGCGGCGAGCGGCGCGCGCTCGACGAGGTGGACGCGGACGGCGCCCTGGCCCTTGGGCACGGCCTGGAAGGTCGCGCCGGCCTCGTCCTTGATCGCGCGCGAGCCGTCGAAGACCTGGCCGGACGGCTGAAAGTTGAAGCGCTTCGCCCAGCCGTCGACGGGGGTCGCGGCCTTGACCGGCGTCAGGGCGCCGTCGGGGGCGCCGCTCGGCAGCTCGGACTTCGCGGCGGCGGGAACCGGCGCGGCCGCGAGGGCGGCGGCGGGCGCGCCGACCGGCACCGGCGTGATCGCGGCCTGCAGGGCGAAAGCGGGGGATAGCGCCGGCGCGGCCAGCGCGGGAACGAGCGAGGGCGCGGCCGAGAGCGGCGACATCGCGAAAGGGGAGATCGCGACCGGCGAGCCGAGCCCCGTGACGATGGGCGCGGCGGCGGTCGGGACGAAGGACCCGGTGACCCGCACGTTCTGGGCCCGCAGGGAGGGGACGAGGAGCAGCGCCGCGAGCAGCCCGGCCGTTGTGCGTTTCATCCTTCCAATTATGCACCAGGCCGGAGATCGGCACATGGGCCATTAGGCCCACATCGGTCCATGTCCTCCGTTTGCTACAATAAGCCCTTCAAATGCCCTTCAACTCCTTCAACCTTCGTCCCGAACTCCTCCAAGGAATACAGGCTCTCGGCTTCGCCGCCCCGACTCCGGTCCAGGCGGCCGCCCTCCCCGAAGCCCTGCTCGGCAAGGACGTCATCGGCTCGGCCCAGACCGGCAGCGGCAAGACCGTCGCGTTCACCTTGCCCCTGCTCTCCCGCCTGCTCGCCGACCGCGAGGCCGAGGGCGGCGCCAAGGCCGGCCTGCGCGTGCGCGCCCTCGTGCTCACCCCGACGCGCGAGCTCGCGACCCAGGTCGAGCGCATGATCGCCGAGCTCGCCAAGTTCTCGCCGGTCAAGTGCGTCGTCGTCATCGGCGGCGCCAGCTTCCACGCCCAGACCCAGGAGCTCAAGCGCGGCGCCGAGGTGGTCGTCGCCACCCCCGGCCGCCTGCTCGACCATATCCGCTCCGGGACCTTCAACCTGCAGAACGTGCGCGTCGCCGTCCTCGACGAGGCCGACCGCATGCTCGACATGGGCTTCATGCCCGACGTGCGCCGCATCATGAAGATGCTGCCGGCCGACCGCCAGACGATGATGTTCTCCGCGACCATCCCGGTCGAGGTCGAACGGGTCGTGAACGAATTCATGCGCACGCCGGTCCGCGTCTCGGTGGACAAGCCGCACTCGACGGCGACGACGATCAAGCAGTGGCTGTTCCCGGTCACCGAGGACCAGAAGGCGACCTTGCTCGAGGCCATGCTCAAGGTCGACGGCGTCGACTCCGTCATCATCTTCACGCGCACCAAGGTCCGCGCCGACCGCGTCGCCGGCTGGCTGCAGCGCAAGGCGATCCGGTGCGTCGTCCTCCATTCCGATCTGTCTCAAAGCGAGCGCGACCGCGGCATGGCCGACTTCCGCGAGGGGCGCCACACCGTCCTCGTCGCCACGGACTTGGCGGCTCGTGGATTGGACGTCCCTGAAGTCTCCCACGTGATCAACTACGACGTGCCCGAGCATCCCGAGGACTACGTCCACCGCATCGGCCGCACCGGCCGCGCGATGACCGAGGGAGACGCCGCCACGCTCGTCGCTCTCGAGGAAGAGAAGCTCGTGCCGGTCATCGAGGCCTTCATCGGCCAGGAGATCGAGCGCAAGGCGCTTCCCGGCTTCCCGTACCGCGTGCCGCCGCGCATGAAGACCTACCGGCCTTCCTTAATGTCCTCCTTCCGCGTGCGCCGCCGCTCGATCCCGCGCCGGTAACGGTTGCGGCGGCCGGGCGCACCCGCTATACTGGGGCCATGACATCTCCCTTTCTCCTCCTGGCCCTCGCCGCCGCCCTGCCGCTCCTCTCGGGCTGCGTGGCCGCCGGCGCGCCGAACATCGTCAAGGAGCCTTCGGCCTTGAGGTTCGGCGCGATCGCGGAGAATAACCGGCCGTGGCATTCCGATCGGATCGCCGAGATCGCGAACCTCTCGGGGCTCACGGTGGTCCCGTTGGTTTCCGAGGACGCCTCCGGCTCGGTGGACGTGATCGTGCGGCTCGCGCCCTCGAAAGGCCGGGTCGAGACTTTCTCGGCCCGCACCCGCAAGCCTCTCACCGCCGGGCCCGCGAGCAAGTGGTCGTATCCCGCTCTTTACCGGGACGTCGCGGTTCATCTCGCGACCGAGTTCTCGCCCCAAACGGACCTCTACAAGCGGCTTCTGGCCGACAAGGAAGGCGGCAGGCCCGCCCCCGCGGCGGCCGTCGTCTCCGCGCCGGCGGCCCCGGCGTTCGAATCGGACGTCGAGGTCCCGTCGTTCAGGCTGGCGGAAGACGAGACGAAGTTCGCGGTCGTCGTCGGGGTCGAGAACTATCAGGCCGTCGCCCGGGCGGAGCACGCGTCGCGCGACGCCCGCGCCGTCAAGGCGCATCTCAAGGCCGCGGGCTACCCCGAGCGCAACATCGTCTTCCTCGTCGATCAGCAGGCCGGGAAGGCGTCGTTGGACAAATATCTCGACGCCTGGCTGCCGCGCAACACCGACGAGCGCTCGACGGTCCTCTTCTACTTCTCCGGCCACGGCGCGCCCGACGCCGAGAAGGGGGAAGCCTATCTGATGCCCTGGGACGCCGACGCGAAATATACGGAATCGACCGGCTACCCGGTGAAGCGCCTGTACGCGAAGCTCAACGCGCTGAAGGCCCGGCGCGTCCTCGTGGCGATGGACGCGTGCTTCTCCGGCGCGGGCCCCCGCTCCGTGATGGCGAAGGGCTTGCGGCCCCTCGTCTCGAAGGTGGACGACGGCGGGAGCGCCGCGGGCCGGGTCGGCGCGTTGACCGCCTCCGCGTCCGACGAACTGACCGGTTCCGACGAGACCTCCGGCCACGGCTTATTCACCTACCACCTCCTGAAGGCGCTGAATGCGCGCGGGGGAAAGGCGACCTTCAAAGAGCTGTTCGATTCGTTGTCGCCGAAGGTGCGCGACGCGGCCCGCCGCGAAAACCGCGACCAGACGCCGCAGTTGATCGGCGCCGGCCGCGACACGCTCTGAGCGCCGGCGTGAAATAGTCACATCTTCTACACATATCCTTTTCGAGCCCGTTACCCGAGTCCGCCGCCCCCCGCGTATAGACTATGCGCACGGGATATGACCGCGGGGGCTGCATGGTGCAAGAGCATTGGTGGCGAGACGGGGAGGTGGCGGAGGGTCTGAGGGCCGCCGTGCAAGCGACGAAGCCCGTTGCCGCGGATCGCGCCGTCGACTGGGCCGGCCCGTTCGGAGACGAGCCCTGCGTCCCGATCATCTACGAGCCGCTCTAGCTAGAGCTCGCGGCGGTCGACCCAGCGCCATTTGCCCGGCGCCAGATCCTTCAAGGTGACCTTGCCGATGGCCGCGCGCACGAGGCGCAGGCAGGGATGCCCCACCGCGGCGGTCATGCGCCGGACCTGGCGGTTGCGGCCCTCGATCATCGTCAGCTCGATCCAGGCGGTCGGTACGTTGAGCCGGAAGCGGATCGGCGGGTTGCGCGGCGGCAGATCGGGCTCCTCGGGCAGAAGGCGGGCGCCGCAGGTGAGGGTCTTGCCGTCGCTGAGCATGACGCCTTTGCGCAGTTCCTTGAGCGTGGCCTCGTCGGGCACGCGCTCGACCTGGGCCCAGTACACGCGCGGATGGGCGTGCCTCGGGTCCGTCAGACGGTGCACCAGCCCGCCGTCGTCGGTGAGCAGCAGAAGCCCCTCGCTGTCGAAGTCGAGGCGTCCCGCGGGGTAGACTCCGGCGGGCAGGGAAAACTTGGCCAAGGTCGGCTTGCCGTCCTTGTCGGTGAACTGGGTCAGGACCCCGTAGGGCTTGTTGAGGGCGACGATGCGCGTCTTGGCCATGGGTTAGCCGGCTTTTCTTTCGCCGGTGAACGCATAGCGTACCACACGTCCGTCCCTCTCGCGCACGATCACGACGCCCGCGATGCGGTCGCCGCTGACGCGGCCCGACCATTCGATGGCGTCGCGGCTCGGCTCGTTGAGGATCGCGGCGAACGCGGTGCCGTTCTCCTCGGCGCTCGCCTGGTACAGGGTGGGGGAATAGCCCCGGCTCACCGCGCCGGCGACGACGAGCTTCCCGCCGTGGAACACGAGCGTCTCCTTCTTCGTGCCCCAGTGGAAGAAGCCGTCCCGCTTGATCTTCACGTCCCAGGAGGAGCCGTCGATCGGCCCGCCGAAGATGGCGGCGTACACGAAGTTGACGGCGGCGAAGAGGGCGCTGGAGACGGTGGCCATGTCCCGTGGATATAACAGGGGAATTGGCGAGTCGCAAGATCAAAATTGTTACGATGGACGCATGATTCGAATCTTCCAGTTGTTCCTCCTGATCCTGGCGATCCCGGCCGCCGCCGCGTCGAACGACCGCGACATGCGCCGCGCGACGGTGCAGATCCATTTCGTCGCCAGCAACCCCGATTACGCCCAGCCCTGGCAGCCGGGCCGCCAGGGCGGCGGCACCGGCTCGGGCGTCGTCATCGAGGGCAAGCGCATCCTGACCAACGGTCATGTCGTCGCCAACGCGGCGTACCTGTCGGTGCGCAAATCGGGCGACATCAAGAAGTACCCGGCGCGCGTCGCCTTCGTCGGCCACGACGGCGAGACCGCGGTGATCACCGTCGACGACGAATCCTTCTTCGAGGGCACGGTTCCGGCCCGCTTCGGCGGCCTCCCCTATCAGCGCGACAAGGTCGCCGTGTACGGCTACCCGATCGGCGGCACCGACCTCTCGGTCACCGAGGGCATCGTCTCGCGCGTCGGCGTGACCGTGTACTCCCACTCCGCGCGCGCGCTGCTCGCGGTGCAGACCGACGCGGCGATCAACCCCGGCAACTCCGGCGGCCCCGTCTTCCGCGACGGCAAGCTCGTCGGCATCGCCTTCCAGCACAGCGCCGCCGCGCAGAACATCGGCTACGTCGTGCCGATGCCCATCATCGAGCGCTTCCTCTCCGACATCAAGGACGGGCGCTACGACGGCATCCCCGACCTCGGCGTCTGGTGGCAGAGCGCGGAGAACGACGGCCTGCGCAAGTCCCTCGGGCTGCCGGCGGACAACAGCGGCGTCCTCGTCACCAAGGTGGCCTACGGGGCGTCGGCCTGGGGCGCGCTGAAGGAGGGCGACGCGCTGACCTCCGTCGAGGGCGTCAAGATCGGACAGGACGGGACGATCCCCTTCCGCGACGACGAGCGCATCGACTTCTCCGACCTCATCAGCCGCCGCCAGGTCGGGGAGCGGATCGAGGCGACGGTGGTGCGCGAGGGCAAGGAGCTCACGGTCAAGATTCCGATGAAGCCGTCCGCGGACCTCGTCCCCGGGCCGAAATACGACGCCAGGCCCGACTACTTCATCGCCGGCGGCCTCGTGTTCATGCCGCTCTCCGACGAATTGATCGGCGCGCGCGGCGCGGGCTTCCGGGTCCGCTCGCTCTCCGCCGACGGCATGCCCACGCCCGAGCGGACCGAGGTCGTCGTCCTCTCCCACGTCCTCGCCCACGAGTTCAACCGCGGCTACCACAACTGGTCGATGGCGCCGGTCACGCGCGTCAACGGCCGCCTGATCGGCAGTCTCAAGGACCTCGTGGCGGCCTTTGACGCGCGCGTCGACGGCCGTCATGAAATCGAGTGCGAGCACTACTCCGGCTACGGCGAGAACAAGGGCACGCGCATCGTCCTCGACGCCGCGGCGGCCGCGAAGGTCATGCCCGCGATCATGTCCCGCTACGGCGTGCCCGCGGACCGCTCGGAGAGCCTCCGCAAGCCCTGACATCGCGGGACGCGTTCGCGCACTCATATCGAGATGACGACTGATCCGTCCGGCTGGGTCGACGCCTACGGCGACCGCCTGTTCCGCTACGCGCTGTCGCGCGTGCGCGACGAGGGCGCGGCCGAGGACCTGGTCCAGGAGACCTTGCTGACGGCCTACAAGTCCCGGGGCCGCTTCCAGGGCGCCTCCTCCGAGCTGACGTGGATGACGGGCATCCTGCGCAACAAGATCTTCGAGCTCTACCGCCGCCAGTCGAGGGAGGTCCCGCTGCTGCCGTCCGACGAGGACGCCGACCCGCGGAGCGAGTTCTTCGACGCCCGCCACTGGAAGTCCTCCCAGGCGCCCGGCGACTGGGGCGGCGAGCCGGCCCGCAAGGCCGAGACCGCGGAGTTCGCGGCCGCCCTGCGCAAGTGCCTCGACGCCCTCTCCGCCGGCGTCGCCCGGGCCTTCGTCCTGCGCGAGATGGAGGGGCTGGATCCGCGGGAGGCCGCCGAGGTCCTCGGCGTCACCCCCGGCCACCTCGCCGTCCTGCTGTACCGCGCGCGCCTGCGCCTGAGGCGCTGCCTCGAGAAAAACCACTTCGCGCCCGAGGCCGCGTGAAGCTGCTTCCCTCCTGCCGCGACGTCTCCGAATACCTGTCCGAGGCCATGGACTCCGGCCGGCCGCTCGGCATGCACGTCCGCCTTCATCTGACCCTGTGCGAGGCGTGCCGCCGCGTCCTCGCCCAGTTCGCCTTGATCCGCCACGGCGCCGGACGCGCGCCCGAGGCGGGCCCGTCCCTGTCGGACGAGGCGAAGCTCCGCCTGCGCCGCGCTCTCGAATGAGGGCCCTCACGGAGCTGTTCGTGTCCCCGCTGACCTGGATGATTTTCGGGGGCGCCGCGCAGCTGGCCCTGGCGGGCTTCGTGCGCGCGCCGCGCACCGGGATGTGGGGGATCGGGCCGGTGGTGATGATCGGATGCCTGCTCGGCGCGATCCCGACGGCGCTCGACGGCGATCCCCGCGCCTTTCAATACGGCATGGGCTACGGCGTTTTGTTCGCCGCCGTGACGGTCGCCGCCCTCGCGCCGGCGGCCATGAACGAGGGCCTGCTGCTGGCGCTCACCGCGACCTATTGGATCTCGTTCATCGTCGCCTGCGAGCAGAATTGGTGGGGAGGCTTCGCGCTCATCGCCGCCGGCCTCGTCGCCTTGGCCCCGACGCTGGCGATCCTGTCCATCGTCGCGACGGGCTCGCGCCCCGGCCGGGCGGCCCGCTTCGCGCTGTACCTGTGGGCGCTCTTCGCCTTCATCGTCGTCGGCCTTCTGCGTTTTCCCTACAGCGACTTCGCGGCGCTCAAGGAATCCGGCCGGAGCTGGATCATGATCCTCGCCGCGACCTATCTCGGCGCGCACATCGCGATGATCGTCCACAACGTCATGGCGCTGTTCCTCCTCATCCCGTTCCCCGTGAAGGACAAGTCCTACGACCGGCGCCTGGACGAGGTCGAGGCGTACGCGTCGTCGCTCATCGACTCCTACTCCTCTCAGCCTCTCGGCTGGCGCCGGGCCGCGCTCATCGTCGCGGGGCAGGGCGCTTTCGTCTGGCTGATGAGCCTCTGGCGGCCGGAGGGGGCCGGCCTCGCCGTTCACGCCTGCCTGTCCCTGATCCTCGTCGGATCGGTTTTCTTCTCCCGCCCCGGGGAGCCCCGGAAAGGCCGGAAGGATCGGAAAGACCGATAGGCCGAAAGGCCCGCGCGGACGCGGCCCCAGAGAAGCTAAAATGTCCGCGTGATATCCGTCCGGGGCATCAAAAAATCCTTCGGGGACCAGGTCCTCTACGACGGCGCCGAGCTTCAGCTCAACGCCGGGGACCGCTTCGCCCTCGTCGGGCCGAACGGGGCCGGCAAAACGACGCTGTTCAAGATGCTCCTCGGCGAGGAGGAGCTCGAGGGCGGCTCCATCGAGTGGAAGCGCGGCGCCAAGGCCGGCTACCTCCCCCAGGAGAACCCGCCGATCGGCCCGGAGACCGTGCTCGAGACCGCGCTCGCCCACCGCGCCGACCCCGACGGCCGCGAGACCGCGAAGGCGAAAAAGATTTTGATGGGCCTGGGCTTCCAGGTGAAGGACTTCGACCGCCACCTCTCCGAGCTGTCCGGCGGCTGGGCCATGCGGTCGGCGCTGGCGCGCCTCCTTGTCGAAGAACCCGAGCTGCTCCTGCTCGACGAGCCGACCAACCATCTCGACCTGCTCACCCTCGTCTGGTTCCAGGAATATCTGCAGAGCTACCCGGGCGCGATCCTGATGATCTCGCACGACCGCTCCTTCATCGACAACGTCTGCTCGGCGATCGTCGCGGTCGAAGAGAAGAAATTAAAGAAGTACAACACGAACTACGACGGCTTTCTGGCCGAGAGAGAAGCCGCCCGGGAAAGGCTGTTGTCCGCCTGGAAGCAGCAGCAGGACGAGATGGACGCGATGAAGGAATTCATCATGCGCAACCGCGCGCGCGTCTCCACCGCGTCGCGCGTGCAGAGCGTCATGAAGAAGCTCGAGAAGATCGAGGAGATCGTGCTCCCGCCCTCGACGAAG
>JAMPYD010000476.1 GCA_023700845.1 Elusimicrobiota bacterium
AGTCGATCGCCGAGCTGAAGCATTACAGAAAGAACGTCTTTAAGTAGCCGAGAACAAGTACGGCCCCCGGCGTTTTCTCCGCCGGGGGCCGTTTTGCGTCTCGCGCTTAGTTTAGCGCGCGGGCGGCGAAGCCGCCATGGACGCAGGGTCGATTGTCGGTGACGGGCGCTTGACTCAGTTCCCGACGGACTTGCGGTCGGGGTGGCCGTTGATGCCCTCGCAGCCGCACGAGTCGGGATGGGGCTGCCCTTCCTTCCAGCCGTCCTTCTCGAGCTGGGACTTGACCCAGCAGGGGTAGCACAGCATCAGGCGGTTGATCGGCTTGTTCTCGCCGCAGCGCATGCACATGCCCTTGGAGGGCGGGGCGCGCTTGGGGATCCGGGCGAGGTCGATCTCCTCTTCGGGGCGCTCCTGGAGGTCCGGCTCGGCGGGGACGACCTTTTCGATCACGAGCTCTTCGGTCAAAGTCTTCGTCATATTCCTACACCTCGATTGCATTTCTTGCACCACCCGCCGACCTTGCCCGCGACCGACTTGCGGGCCAAGGTCACCGTCTCCTTGCACCCGGGGCAGGCGACCGTCGTGCCGCCGGTGTCGATCGCCGGGAAATCCTTCTCGTAGGCTTCCTTGGAGCCGTGGCGAGGCTGGAGCCACTGCCCGGGAAGGCTCATGACGCGGCTCCCTGATCCTTGATCATCTTGACGAGCTCGTAAGGCAGGCCGAAGTGCTCGTTCTCCTCGACGGTCTCGAGCTCCTCGATCGTCTTGACCCCGTAGCGGTCCTTGCAGAGGGTGACGACCTCCTGGAACAGGATTTCCGGCGCCGAGGCGCCGCTGGTCAGGCCGAGCGTCTTCACGCCCTCGAGCCATTCGTCCTTGATGTCGGAGGCGCGCTCGATGAGGCGGGACTTCACGCCCTTGGCCAAGGCGACCTCCACCAGGCGGTTGGAGTTCGAGCTGTTCGGCGCGCCGAGCACGAGGAGCAGGTCGATCGAGGGGACCATCGCCTTGACGGCGTTCTGGCGGTTCTGCGTCGCGTAGCAGATGTCGTCCTTCTTGGGCGCGCCGAGCTTCGGGAAGCGGCGCTTGAGCACCGCCACGATCTCGCGCGTGTCGTCGAGCGACAAGGTGGTCTGCGTGAGGTAGGCGATCTTGTCGGGGTTCGGGACGACGATCTTCTCGGCCTCCTCGACGGAGCCGACGACGATCATGTGCTCCGGGGCCTCGCCGAGCGTGCCGATCGTCTCCACGTGGTCGCGGTGGCCGATCAGCGCGATCGTGTAGTCCTTCTTGGCGAGCGCGATCGCCTCGAGGTGGACCTTGGTGACCAGCGGGCAGGTCGCGTCGATGATCTTGAGCTGGCGGGCGCGCGCCTCGGCCACGACGTCCGGGCCGACGCCGTGGGCGGAGAAGATCAGCCAGGAGCCGTTGGGCACCTCGGCCAGCTCCTCGACGAAGATCGCGCCCTTCTGGCGCAGCTCGTCGACGACGTAGCGGTTGTGGATGATCTCGTGGCGGACGTAGACCTTGCCGCCGCACAGCTCGAGGGCGCGCTCGACGACCTCGATGGCGCGCACGACGCCGGCGCAGAAGCCGCGGATCTTCGCGATCACGAGCTTCTCGATGCGGATTTTGGAGGGGGACGAAGTGGTCATCTCATGTCTCCTAATTCGGGGTCGCGGCGCGGGATTTCTGGGGAAGCCAGGCGGCGACGCGCTCGGCGATCTTCGGGGCGGACAGGCCGACGGCGTCGTAGAGCAGATGCGGCGCGCCGTGCTCGACGAACGAGTCCGGAAGGCCGAGGCGCAGGACCTCGGCGCGTCCGGGGGTCAGAGCCTCGAGCACGGCCGAGCCGAAGCCGCCCTGGATGACGTTGTCCTCGATGGTCACGAGGCGCGGCGTCTTCGCCGCGCACTCCTTGAGCAGCTCGACGTCCAGCGGCTTGACGAAGCGCATGTTCACGACGCCGACCGAGAATCCCTTGTCTTCCAGAATCTGGGCGGCCTCGAGTGCCGGGTGCACCCGGTTGCCGATCGCGAGCAAAGTGACGTCGTTGCCGTCCTTGAGGCGCACGCCCTTGCCGACGGGGATCGCCTTGGCCTCGGGATCCATCGCCACGCCGACGCCGTTGCCGCGGGGGTAGCGGATCGACACCGGCGCGTTGAGCTCGATCGCGGTGCGCAGCATGTTCTGCAGCTCGTTCTCGTCGGCCGGGGCCATGACGGTCATGCCCGGGATCATGCGCAGGTACGAGTAGTCGAACACGCCGTGGTGCGTCGGGCCGTCCTCGCCGACGAGGCCGGCGCGGTCGAGGCACAGGATCACCGGCAGCTTCTGCAGGCAGACGTCGTGCTCGATCTGGTCGTACGCGCGCTGCAGGAAGGTCGAGTAGATCGCGACGACGGGCTTCACGCCCTCGCAGGCCATGCCGGCGGCGAGCGTGAGCGCATGCTGCTCGGCGATGGCGACGTCGTGGTAGCGCGCGGGAAATTCCTTCGCGAAG
>JAMPYD010000029.1 GCA_023700845.1 Elusimicrobiota bacterium
CGATCGATTTCGAGCTGGCCCTCGAGCAGCTCGACCGGCTGCGGGCGGGCGAGGCGATCGAGCAGCCGATCTACGACTTCAAGGCCCACACGCGCAAGCACGAGACCAAGCGCCTGGAGCCCGCGCAGATCATCGTCGTCGAGGGCCTCTACGCGCTGCACCCGAAGGAGCTGCTCGCGCTCTACGACTACAAGATCTTCGTCTCCACGGGCATCGCCACCGCGGCCCTGCGCCGCATCTCGCGCGACATCACCGAGCGCGGCCGCGACGTGGAGGGCGCCAAGCACCAGATCCTGACGACCGTGCTGCCGATGTACGAGACCTACGTCAAGCCGACCCAGCGCAACGCGCACTTCTCCATCAACTGGGAGGGCGAGGAGATCCCCGGGAAGTCGACCGAGGGGCTGATCCGGATGGTCCGGGACTTCTTCCGCTGAACGGCCCGCGCGCTACTGGCCGTAGGCCAGGCGCAGGGCGAGGTACTCGGGCAGGCCCGCGGCGCGGATCTTGTTCTGGACGCCGGCGACGTCGTAGGGCACGCGGAAGATCCGGAACGTCCCCTTCTCCGAGTCGTACAGCCCGCACGAGGCGCGCGGGTCCTGGTCGCGGGGCTGGCCGACCGAGCCCGGATTGAGCGCCACCGGCGCCGTGACGCCGCCGTAGATGCGCGGCAGCGCCTCCTCCTTGTCGTCCAGCGAGCGCCAGTCGATCTTGTCGGAATCGCCGTCGGCGTAGCGGAACACGAGCGGCATGTGGCTGTGGCCGACGAACAGCGGCCACTTGTTGACGAGCGGCACGCTGTCGCGGAACTGCAGGGGGCTCATCAGGTATTCCTCGGCCGGGTTGCGCGGCGTTCCGTGCGCCAAAGTGAACCCCGGCGTCTCCAGCCGGGCCGTCAGGCCCTCGAGGAACGCGCGGTTCTCGGCGGAGAGATGGGTCCGCGTCCAGAGGACGGCCGCGCGCGCGTACTGGTTGAACCACTCCAGGTCCAGGCGGTCGAGCACCGCCAGGTCGTGGTTGCCGCAGATGATCGAGAGGTTCTTGAGGGCGCGGATGCGGTCGAGGCAGGCGTCCGGCTCGGGGCCGTAGCCGACCAGGTCGCCGCAGCAGATCCAGCCCTCCACCCCGAGGTCCTCGAGGTAGTCGAGCACGGCGCTCAACGCCTCGTAGTTCGAGTGGACGTCGGAGAAGACCCCGTAGATCACAGGCCCTCGTTATACCAATTCTTCGCGCGCCGCACCTCGCGCCGGCGCGGGGCCGCTAAGCTTCGGGAGAACCGGGCTCGGACGGGGCGAACGGCCCCTGGATGGCGACCTTGTGGCTCGTCGCCTCGCGCTCCGTGCCGCCGACCTTCTTGCGGAAGTCGACGGAGATGAGCTGGCTGACGCCCTTCTCCTCCATCGTGACTCCGTAGATGACGTCGGCGGCCTCCATCGTGCGCTTGTTGTGGCTCACGATGAGGAACTGGGTCTTGTTCTGGAACTCGCGCAGCAGCGCGACGAAGCGCTCGATGTTGGCGTCGTCGAGGGCCGCGTCGGCCTCGTCGAGCATGCAGAACGGGGAGGGCTTGACCATGAAGAAGGCGAACAGCAGCGCCACCGCGGTCAGGGTCTTCTCTCCGCCGGAGAGGAGCGTGATGCTCTGCAGCTTCTTCCCCGGGGGCTGGGCGACGATGTCGACGCCCGTGGTGAGGATGTCCTCCGGGTTGGTGAGGATCAGGTCGGCCTCGCCGCCCTCGAACAGCACGCCGTACAGGCGCCGGAAGTGCTCGCGCACCTCGGTGAAGGTCTGGCGGAAGTTCTCGCGGGTCGCGTTGTTGATCTTGACGATCGCGGCCATGAGGTCGTCCTTGGCCTTGAGGAGGTCGTTGATCTGGCCGATCAGGAAGCGCTGCTTCTCCGCCAGGGCCTCGTATTCCTCGGGGGCCGCCATGTTGATGTTGCCCATCGCGGCGATGCGGCGGCGCAGGAACTCGATCTTCTCGACGTCGGCGACGACGCCCTTGAACTTGTTCTTCGCCTCCTCGGCCGTGAGCTGCCACTCGTCCCAGAGGCGGGTCTTGAGCAGGTCGTACTTGGACTTCAGCGCCGAGGCGTGGACCTCGTGCTGGTGCAGGTCGGCCTGGGCCTGGTCGTGCTGGCCCTGGAGCTGCTTGATGCGCTCGCCCATCAGGTCGATCTGGTTCTGCAGGTTCTGCAGGTTCTCGAACACGTTCTTCGCCGCGTTCTCGTGCCCGGCGAGCTCGGCCTGGAGGCCCGAGATCTCGACGCGCATGCTTTCCTGGGAGGCGAGGGCCTCTTCCTTGCGCCGCGCCAGCTCCTCGGCCTCGGCGGCCAGGCGCGCGATCGCGGCCTCGAGGGAGGCCTTCTCGTCGTCGAGGCGCTTGCGGCTCGAGGAATGCGCCTCGAGCTGCTGCTCGACGCCGCGGACCCGCTCGTCGTGGCCCTGGAACGCGGCGCGCTTGCCCGACAGCTCCTCGCGGGCGGCGGCGAGGGCCTCGGCGGCCTGGGACTCGGTCGCGCGGATCTCGGCGACGCGGGCCTCGGCCCCGGCGCGCTTCGCGCGCCGCTCGGAGATGGTCTCCTTGGCCAGCGAGCCCTCGGCGAGGGCGCGCGCGGACTCGTCCGTCGACAGCTCGACGTTGCGCGCGTGGTTCGCCAGCGACTGCTCGAGCTGGTTGACCCGGGCCTCGAGGCCCTGGCGGCGGCCGGACTCCTGGTTGAGGGCGGCGGCCATCAGGCGGGCGGCCTGCAGGGCCTCCGTCAGCGCGGCCTCGGTGGCGGCGCGCTCCGCCGCGAGCTCGGTCCCCCGCAGCTCGAGGGCGACGGCCTTCTCCTTGATCTCGCCCAGGTCGGCGAGCGTCGGCTGGGGGCCGTCCTTGGCGGCGGCGCCTCCGAAAACCCAGTGCTCGCCGAACAGCTTGCCGTCGAGCTCGTAGGCCTCGGCGAAGAGATGGCGCAGGGCCTTCTCGTGGCGCGGCTCGTACTGCAGGCGGGAGAGCAGGGGCTTGGCCTCGGAGGGATAGGCCTTCTCCGCCGCCTCGGGCAAGGAGGACAGAACCAGGAAGCGCGCGCGGCCCGCGCCGGAGGACTGCAGCAGCTCCACGCCCAGGCGGGCGGCGGCGGAATCCTCGACGACGACGGCGAACAGGCGCTCTCCGAGCAGGTCCTCGAGCTCGGGCTTGAAGGAATCGTCCACGCGGAACAGGCCGCGCACGGTGCCGAGCACCCCGGGGATGCCGGCGTTGAGCACGGCCTGCGCGCCCACCCAGTACGGGTTCTGCCCGCCCTGGCGCTCGAGCGATTCGGCCCGGGCGGTCGTTTGAGCGAGGGCCGAGCGCAAAGTCACCGTCTCCTCGGACAGGACGCCCTGGCGGGCGCGAAGCTCCTCGGCGCGCAGGTCGGCGGCCTCGGCGGCCGTCCTCGCGGCCTCGAAGGCGGTCTCGGCGAGCACGGACTCGGCGCGGGCCTCATCCAGGCGTCCGCGGGCCTCGGCGGCCGCGGCCATGTCGCGCTCCAGGCTCTTCAGGGCGGAGCGGGCGCGCACCTCGGCGCGCGTGAACTCCGACTCCGCGTTCGACAGCTCGCGGCCCAGCTCGTAGGACTCCTGCGTCTTCGCCTGCGCCTCGCGGGCGAGCGAGTCCTTCAGCGCCTGCGCCTCGGACACGGCCGCCTCGATGGCGGAGAGCTCGGCGCTGGCGGCCTCGGCGCGGGCCTTGGCCTCGGCGAGGGCCGCCTCGGCGGCCGCGATGGACGCGGCGACGACGGCGATCTCGGGATCGATCGACTCGGCGCGGCCGCGGTCGGCGTCCGCCTCGACGCGGCACGACTCGGCGCGGGCGTCCATGCCGGCGACGGAGGCCGCGGAGCTCTGCAGGCGCTCCTCGAGGCGTCCCACCGCGGTCTTGACCTCGGCGACCTTCGCGTTCGCCTCGATCAGGCGGTTCTGCTCGCCGGTCTTCTCCAGGTTCAGCGCCGCGTGGTTGGCGCCCTCGGCCGCGATCTGCGAGCGGCAGTTGCCGAGCGTCTCCTCGACGGGCCCGATGCGCTCCTGCATCAGGGCCAGCTCCGCCTCGATGGCGGCGGTCTGCTCGATGATGTGCGCGGCCTCGATGGCCGTCAGCTCTTCCTTGTACTTCGCGAACAGCTTGGCGCGGCGGGCGTCGCTGTCGAGCTTCTTGACCTGCTCCTCGATCAGCGCGACGGAGTCCTGCAGACGGCCCAGGTCCATGTCCACGCGATCGAGCTTGCGCAGGGCCTCGGCGCGCTTGGCGTTGTACTTCGCCACGCCGGCGGCTTCCTCGAAGAACGCGCGGCGCTCCTCGGGCTTGGACCGGATCATGGAGTCGACGCCGCCCTGGTCGATGATGGCGTAGCCGTCGCCGCCGAGGCCGGTGTCGAGAAACATCTCGCGGATGTCGCGCAGGCGGCACTGGGTCTTATTGAGGAAATACTGGGACTCGCCGGAGCGGAACAGGCGGCGGGTGATCATCACCTCGGAGTACTCGACCGGCAGCATCGAGCTGGCGTTGTCGAAGGTCAAGGTCACTTCGGACAGGGACTGAGGGGAGCGCTTCGCGGTTCCGGAGAAGATCACGTCGGTCATCGAGTCGGCGCGCAGCGACTTCCACGACATCTCGCCGAGGCACCAGCGCACGGACTCCATGACGTTCGACTTGCCGCAGCCGTTCGGTCCGATAACGCCCGTGATGCCGGGCTCCAGGTCCACGTGGGTCTTATCCGCGAAGGACTTGTAGCCGACGATGTCGATCGATTTCAGGTGCATGGAACCTCGGCGCGACGAAGTTTGTCCATCTATTGCTATCTATTACCGGCCAGTCGCGTTAACAGCATATTAGCATAGCATTTCTCGTCGAGAAAATCAAGTTTTATCGACGGGCCTCCGTCGTGCGGCCCTCGGGGCCCTTGACGGAATCGCCCGATCTCTTTACGCTTACGATGACGATGCGACCCCTCCTCACCCTCGCCGTCATTCTGGCCTTCCCCCCCGCGGCCTTCGCCGCGCCCGCTCCCGCCGCCGCGTCCGAGCGGGCCGACTGGCGCCGGGACGGGGTGGACGACCGGGTCAAGGCCGGCCTGACGAGCCTGGGCTGGCGCCTGGAGGACGACGGCCGCGCCCTCGACCCGAAGACCAAGGCGCCCGTCTCCAAGGCCGTCCTCGACAAGGCCGTCCTCGACCTGCGCCAGGGCGCGAGGCGCGCGGCGCTCGAGACCGTGAACCTCATGCTCTCCTCCGGGAAGCCGCTCGAGCCGGGAGACCGGGCCCGGGTCGAGGCCATGGCCGCCGATCTGCCGCCCGGCCTCGCCGCCGCGATCCTCGACCCCAAGTCCGACCTGGCCAAGGCCCGGGCGATGGCCGACGCCGGGCTGGCCCGCGTCGCCGCCTATTTCGACGGCGGACGGACCATGGACGACCGCCGGGCCGCGGCCCAGCCCGTCTCCGCCGGCGCCCCCGGGCCGCGCGTGGACCTCCCTTATTACACCGCTTCGGAGAAATCGGTCGGAGAGAAGCTCCAAGCCTCGGCCCGGGCTGAGATCGGGCGCGATCCGTTCGGCAGGACCGTGCTCTCCCGCCTCGACGCCGGCGGCAAGCCCGCGCTGCCCCCGATCGTCATCGAGGACCAGGGCGGAGGCGTGGCCGCCCAGTACGATTACCGCCGCGGAGCCGTCGTCCTCGACCGGGAGTCCGTCGTGGCCGCGGTCGTCGCGACCGTGCCGCCGCGCCAGGCCTCGGCGCTGCGCGCGTCCCTGTCCACCCGCGCCGCCCTGCTCGCCTATCTCGAGTCCCACCCCGAGGCCGTCGGCGCCGTCGTGAAGGACCACGACGTCCTGATCGTCCACGAGCTGACCCACGCCTGGCAGGACCGCCGCGACCCGGTGTTCCGCGAGATGGCCCGGGGCAACATCCCGGACGTCCAGCCGCTCGAGTACGAGGAGGAGGCGTACCTCACCCAGAACCTCTACCTCCGCTCGAAGCTCGCGAACGATCCGGCCTCCGTCAAAATGGGCCGGGAGCTCGACGACTATATCCTGCTGGGCCACGGGCTCGAGGCCTATCGCGGCTCTTTGGCCTCCGATCTCGAAACCGCCTCCCCGGCGCGGGCGCACTCGCTCCGCTCGATCCACGCGATCGAGACGGAGAGGCTCGAGCGCGCCAGGAATCGCCCCGTCCAAACCGCCGAGGAGCAGCAGGCCAAGGCGCTCGACCTCGCGGCCCTGCGCCGCGGCCGGCGGGAGCTCGCGGAGCTCGAGCGCGCGCACCTCCGGCGCATGACCGCCCTCAAGGCGGCCGTCGACAAGGACAAGACGGACCGCTACAAGCTTCTCGGAAGTTACTATCTTGTCCAGGGCCGGACGGCGCAAAGGGCGACCGACCGCTCCGCCTGGCTCGATCAAGCCGAGCGCTACGCCAAGGCCTCCGGCAGCGCGTCCCTGATCGACGAGGTCCGCAAAGCGAAGGAAGAGAAGGAATGAGGATTTCCAGCCTCCTGCTGATCGCCGTCGCCGCCCTCGCGGCCTGCCGGCGCGCGCCCCAGGCGCCCGCCGACGCCGCCCCCGTCCAGGAGGTCGTCGCCGGCGTCCCGATGATCGATTTCACCTCCCCCGAGGCCCGTTTTTCCTGCCGCGCCCCCCGCGACTGGGGCATGCGGGAGAAGCTCGTCGAGAAGAAGAACGGCGCGACGTTCGTCGGCGAAGCCGCGCCGCGGGGATCCGCGCTCGTCCACATCTCGATCCGCCGCTACCCGGAGAGCGAGCCCGGGCGCGTCGACGCCCGCACATACGCGGAATCCTTCTGGGAGATCGACCCCGCCCGCAAGCAGCCCGACATCGCGACGGAGCGCGTCGGCGGCGCGACGGTCCTCCGGTTCCATCAGGAGCGCCCTTACTACAAGGGCCATTCCCGCAAGCCCGAATACATGAACCGCTACGATTACGCGCTGATCCCGGTCCCCGGCGGCTTTTTCGAGATCGAGCACCGGGCCCGCGCCGAGGAATACAAGGCGACCCTCCCCGTCTTCGAAGCCGTGGTCCGCAGCTTCAAGCCCGCGCCCTGATCCGCGCGTTTGATAGAATCGCGCCATGACAAGCGTCCTTCTGCTTTTCCTTCTCGCCCTGCCCTCCGCCGCCGCGGGCCTCGACTACGGGACCTTCGCCCGTCTGAACGCCCGGCTGATGGCCGGCGAGACGGCCAAGAGCCTCGAGGACGAGCTACCGGGCCTGAGCCGCAACCTCATCATCGCCCGGGAGGTCTCCTCCCGGTACTGGACCTCTTGCACCGTGTTCGACGAGCTGGCGAAGGCGGAGATCCTTCCGGAGAAGGCGATGCGCGCCCTCGGGATCAAGCGCGCCGTGGTCGGAGGCGTCGCGCACGCGTCCGCGGGCGCGATGCACACCTACGGCTACCTCTTCTCCCAGCTTCGGACGGCGTACGGCCTCAAGGGCAAGCGCTGGATCGAGTCGCGGCTCGACGAGCGCCTGGGCCTGCCCGCGGGCTCGTTCGGCCCTCTCCCGCCGGAGGGAGAGTTCGCCTCGAACCTGACCTCGGCCCTGCTTCAGGTGACCGGCACCCGGGGCAAGGTCGCGCGCGCGGCGGAGTTCAAGCCCTCGTCGAAGGCGCTCGGCCGCGTCGAGCAGCGCGTCGCCTGGCGGACGCCGGCCGGGGTCGAGATCAAGGCCTCGGTGTTCACCTATCTCGTCCCGCTGGCCCCCCTGCCGGGCCTCGAGACGAGCGACGAGTTCCTGCTGATCTACGCGGTCCGGCGCGACGGGCGGCACCGCTTCACGACGGCGTTCCCGGTCGGACGCGAATTCGCGGACGGGATCATGAGCACGAAGCCCGACGAGGCTCCCGTCTTCAAGCCGCGCTTCAACTTATACGTGAACCCCGCCTGGACCGTGGCCGCGCAGGAAAATCTGGGCTGGCGCGCGCTCTAAAGCTCGTCGAGCTCGAAGGACGCCGGGCAATTGCCCTTGCCGCCGCCCGCGAGCAGCATCCGGCCGAGCTCGCTCGCCGGGCGCAGGGGATGCGCCAGCTTCAGGCGCACGTCGCTGAGCAGGAACGTCCCTCGCGCCTTCACGCAGGTCAGCCTGACCTTGCTCCCGCTGCCCGCGCCGTGGTCGCGCTCGAAGGCGGACAGCAGCGCGTCCGCCGAGACGGTCCGCCCCGCGTTCGCCGCCAGGAAGCGGCCGAACTGCGTCCCCGCGATCGCGGCGACGATGTCGGAGGCCCGGGAGAAGTAGCTCTCGGGGTCGAAGCCCGAGCAGGAGCCGTGCTTGTACCACTCGTGGTTGTGCAGGCAGGAGGCGACGGCGGGCATGACCTCGGTGAGGCGGGTCATGGTCCGGCTCGTCAGGCCCAGCGCGGGCATCCGGCACCACGTCGCCGCCCGGTCGAGGGCCCGGGTCGCGTCGTCGACGCCGCAGTACCCGTAGGAGTGCGACGCGTCGCCGGACTTTTCGGGCCACAGCCCGTGCAAGGTGAGGTGCTTCGCGGAGAACCGATCCGGATCGCGATCGCCGCACTCGGGAAGGTTGGGGCGGGTCTCGCAGAACGCGGCCGACCACTGCAGCGCGAGAACGTAGGAGTCGAACTCGCCGGCGACGCCGCCTCCCGACGACGGCGGGCGGGAGAGGACCGCGGCGGGAACGGCGGGCGGCGCGGAGAGCGCGGACCTCCACTGGGCGGCGGGGTCGCCTTGGTCCCAATTGAAGGCGGCGGCGGGCAGAGCCGCCATCAGCATGAGGATCGCGAACCGGCTCGGGTGTCTCATCCGCCTCTCCTTGCGCCGAAGGACCTACGGACATTATAGGCACAAAGTCCCGATTTTCGACGCGGGATTTTCGGCCTTCCCCCGTTTGATAGAATGACCCCATGATCAGCGCGATTCTTCTCCTGCTCCTCTCGCCCGCCGCGGCGCAGACGCCCGCCGTCGCCGTCTCGTCCCCGGCGTTCGCCGGCCCCGCGCTGAGGCTCGCCGCCGAGGAGAGCTATCCGCGCTTCGAGGAGTCGTTCAAGTCGAAGGCGGGCCTGATCAAGGCCGCGCGCAGGGCGATCAAGTACCTGGAGACCTTGCCCGCGTCGAAGACGATCCGCGTCGCGGACCGGGACTACGGCCCCGCCCAGCTCATCGACAGCGCCCGGGCCGTCGTCGAGCTCGCTCAAAAGGCGAAGACCGCCGACGAGTTCGACGCGGGGATCAGGGAAAGCTTCGACGTGTTCCAGTCCGCCGGCCTCGACGGGACGGGGCGCGTCGTCTTCTCCTCCTACTACCAGCCGCTGCTGCGCGCCAGCCTCAAGAAGACGCCGGCCTATCCCTATCCCCTGTACCGCCGCCCCAAGGACATGGTCGAGGTGGACCTCGCCGCCTTCGGGAAATCCAACGGGGAATCCTCCTGGCTCGGCCGCCTGACCAAGGACGGGGCGGTCGTGCCGTACTACACGCGCGGCGACATCGACCGCCGCAAGGCGCTGGCGGGCAAGGGCCTCGAGATCGCCTGGCTCAAGGACCGCTTCGACGCGCTCGACCTCCACATCCAGGGCTCGGCGATCCTGAAGTTTCCCGACGGCAAGGAACGTCTGCTGAAGTACGCGGCGACGAACGGGAAAACCTACAACTCCGTCGGCCTGACGCTGGTGAAGGCGGGCGTGTTCGCGCGCGACGAGATCACCCACGACAAGCTGCGCGAGTACCTGCGCGCCAACCCCGACGCCGAGAGCTGGATCCTGGCGTCGAACCCCCGCTACGTGTTCTTCGAGCTCGCCCCCCTCCCCGAGGACGGCGAGCCGTTCGGCGCGACCGAGCAGTCCCTCGTGCCGGCGCGCTCGATCGCGGTGGACCCCGCGTTCATGCCGCTCGGCGGCCTGTACTTCTTCACGACGACGTCGCCGCAGACGGACAAGGACGGCCGCCTGCTCGCGATGGCGGCGAACTCGCGCTTCGCCTTCGGGCTCGACACCGGCGGCGCGATCAAGAGCCCCGGGCGCGTCGACATCTACGCCGGCCACGGGCCGCAGGCGGCGGCGACGGCGCGCGGGCAATGGGCGGACGGCAAGCTGTACCTGCTCGTCAAGAAGCTGCCCCCGCGCGAGCGGTGAGCCGGCTCCAGGACGCCTTCGACCGGGCGGACGCGCTCGGCGGGAAAGGGCGCTTCTTCGACGCGCACGAGGAGCTCGAGGCGTTCTGGATGAAGGCGTCCGGCGACGAGAAGACCTTGCTCCAGGGCCTGATCCAGGTCGCGGCGGGGCTGCACCGCCTGACGCTCGACCCGAAGAAGACGGACGGCGCGTTCTACCTGCTCGACCGGGGGCTGGCGAAGCTCCGGAAGACCGAACGCCTGCTCGCTCCCGGGACGCTTCCCCCTCTCGCCGCGGCCCTCGCGAAAATCCGCTCGTCGGCGAAGCCTCCCGCCGGCCTCGCCTTCGGCCTCAAGGCCGCTTGACGCGGCGAGGCTCCATGGATATCATGGGGCCATGGCCGACCTCTCCGACATCGAAAAGCAGGCGCAGGACGCCGTCGCGGCGGTCATCGCCAAGGACGCCGTCTCCGGGACCGTGCTGACCGTGCCCGTCATGTGCCAGCACATCTCCCACGCGGCCCGCGCCTCCAAGGAGCCCAAGGACGCGATCGTCGCCGTCTGCCGCGGCGCGATGAAAGGGGTCCTCCTCGGCGGACAGAACGTCCCCGACGCCGCCGTCGCTTTGCTCGAGGCCTTGCCCAACATGAGCCTGATGATGCGCACCGGCCCCGAGGACCTCATGTCCTGGGTGATGGAGGGCATCGCCGACGTCACGCCGCTCGCCGGCCCCGAGGTGCGCGACGCGCTGCGCGTGAAGATCGAGGAGAAGTTCATGGGCGCCTCGACGATCTTCGACGGCTTCTGCGAAGCCGCCGCCCAGAAGAACCGCTAGAGCTTTCGGATCAGGGAGATGACCTTGCCGGCGATGCGGCCCTCGCCGATGGGAAAGGGCTCGTAGCGGGGGTTGTCGGGGATCAGGATGAGGCCCGCGGGCTTGACCTTGAGGCGCTTGACGGTGGCCTCGCCGTCGTCGTAGCGCACGACCACGACGTCGTTGCTCGAAGCGGTCTCCTGCCAGCGGACGACGACGGTGTCGCCGTCGTGCAAGGTGGCCTGCATGGAGTCGCCCTTGACCTTCAGGGCGAAGAGCTGGGCCGGGTCGCCGCGGTCGGCGACGACGGGCACGTGGCCCATCGGCTCGGCGTAGGCGCCGGCCGTCGGGCCGGCGGGCACGAGGCCGAGCAGCGGGATCATCGCGACGCGCTCCATGCTCGTGACCTGCGCGGCGCGGGAGCGGCCCTTGGCTTCCTCGAGCAGGCCTTTCTCGCGCAGCTTGTCGAGGTGATACTGGATCGTGTCCGGCGAGCTGACGCCGGCGAGGCGGCACAGCTCGCGCACGGTGGGCGGGTAGCCGTGGTCCGTGGTGAAGCGGCCGAGGAGCTCGAGGATCTGCTGCTGACGCGGGGTCAAGCCGTTGTTTTCCATGCCCCATAAGCATAGTCGAACTATTGTTCGATGTCAAGGGGTCGCGCGCCCGCGCGGACCCTTGACAGCCCCGGTCGTCGGGTTTACGCTTAAATCATGACGAAACCCCTCGTCGCCTGCCTCGCCCTCGTCATCTCCCTCCAGGCGTCGGCCCAGCCGTCCCGCCGGAGCCCCGCCGAGCTCAAGGCCGAGTTGACCCGGAGCTTCGCCAAGGGCGACGACGTCGCGGCCCTCGACTTCGCGGGCCAGGCCGAGCCCCTCGTCAAGCTGTTCGACCAGGCGAAGTACGTCCAGGGCGGACGCGAGCCGGGCGACGAGCTCGAGACCCACGTCGCCTTCGTCCGCTCCGTC
>JAMPYD010000030.1 GCA_023700845.1 Elusimicrobiota bacterium
CGAGACGCCGCTGATCTCGCTGAGGCCCGTCGCCTGCGCCAGGGCCGCGCCCTCGAGCTTCGGCGCCTCGTAGGTCGCGATCTTCTCGCGCAGGATCGAGACGAAGTAGCCCATCACGTGGACGATCGGGCTCTTGATGCCGAACAGGTAGGCGTACAGGTTTCGCTCGGAGACGCGGTAGCGGATCTGGCCCGTGAGGCCGGTGTTGAGCTGGTCCTTCGTGATGGCCTCGAGCACCGTGCCGCCCTTGTTGGCGCCCGGGGTCTCGGGGTCGGACGCGATGTTGATGCTCTCGGTCGCGATCGAGACCTTATAGACCCTCTCCCACGGCCACTTGAAGTAGGGGCCGCCGGGCGGTATGACCCGGAGCTGGGGGTAGTTGTAGCGCTTCTGCTCGTCGGGGGTCAAAGTCGCCTTGAACTCGGGATCGTCCAGGGTCATCGCCCCTTCGAGGCGCTGGGCGCGCCCGAAGCTCGTCTTGACCGCCCTCTCGTTCTGGTCGACCGTGTACAGGCCGGCCACGAGGTAGTTGAGCAGGAACCAAGCCACGAAACCGAACGCCGCGCCGATTAGAATGCTCATGGGTCTCCAGCGGCCGTGCAGGGCCGAGACCGCAGTTTAGCGCGGTTGGGGGCGGGCGTCAACCATCTTCGACGACGCCGACGGCCGCCCGGTGTGACCGGAGCGCCCTTGTGTTTTTCGGCCAATTCTCTTATCCTCACGAAGGTATAGGAGGTCTTGCATGAAACTCGCTTTGCTGATCCTCACCGTTTCGCTGGCCGGCGCGATGCCGCTTCGGGCGCAGGACGACGCCCAGGGCGGGCCTCCCGCGGAGACGCCCTCGGGCACCCAGCCCGCCGTTCCCGGCGAGCGCCCGGCGATTCCCGGCGACAAGGGGGAAAAGGGCGAGGTGGGCGATCGCGGCGAGGGGGAGCGCAAGGGCGAGCGGCGGAAGGACCGGCGCGGGCCGCGCCGCGACGACCGGCAGGGCGAACGCCGCGAGGAGCGCCGCGAGGAACGCCGGGAAGAGCGCCGCGAAGAACGCCGAGAAGATCGCCGCGAGGATCGCCGGGAAGAGCGCCAGGGCGAACGCCGCGAGGAGCGCCGCGAAGGCCGCCGGGAAGAGCGGCAGGGTGAGCGCCGCGAGCAGCGCGGCAATAACGGCGTCCGAGATCACGGCCGCGGCGAGGGTCGCGGCGGACGCGGTCAGGGCGGCGAGCGCCGCCAGGGCGGCGGGGGCGGCCAGCGCCGGGGCAACGGCCGGGGCCGCTGACCCCGCCGCGCTAGGTCCGCCGGGGGGATCGCCCCCGCGGACCCGCGCGACGGGTGAGGACGGTTACTTTTTCTTGGCGTAGTCGACGAAGCCCTGGAAATCCACGACGACCACCGGCTCGTCGCCGAGCACCCACGCGTCATGGCCGGGGGGGATGTTCATGACGTCCCCGGGCTTCACGACGAGCTCCGTCCCGTCGTCCATGACCACCTGCATCTGTCCCGAGACCTGATAGCCGAAGTGCGGCGCCTCGCAGCTCTTCGTCTTGGCGATCGGCTTCACGTGGGACGACCATTTCCAGCCCGGCTCGAACACGGCCCGTCCGACCGTCCGGCCGGCGATGTTGACGAGCTCGAGACGCCCTTTTTCGAATCCCCGGACCTCATCCGGCTTGTCGAGGGTTTTTACCGTCATTCTTTCCAGCACCTTCGCCATGGAGACCTCCGTGCGGATTGGTTTACGCCGAAATAGACGCGGACGCTAGCGCAGCGCGCCGGTGACGTCGAATTGGCAGGTCTCGCCCGGCATCAGGCTCCAGACGAGCCTCGCCCGAGCCACGCTGACCGTGCGGCCGGGCGGAATCAGGGCGGAGCCTTGCACCGAAACCGCCGGACGCGACATCGAGTTCGCGACGGTGAAGGTGAATCGGACCAGGCCGTCGACGCGGACCATGCCCGTCCCGTTGTTCCGGACGAAGCCCTCGACCGTCGTGGCGTCGACGGCCTCGCACCCGGTCTGGTACGGCACCGAGCCCGGCGGGGTGAACTGCGCCTTGCTCCGCTCCAGGACGACGCCGGACATGACGGCGGCGCCGAGCACCGCGACGGCGAACCAGCCGGATCTTCTCTTCATGGGGCCCTCCTCTCGATTTTCAGTATACCGAGGCGCCCCGGACGGAGCTAGAGAGGAAAGTTCAAGCTTTTGTGTCGGGATGCGGGCGGGCGCGGCGCTAGCGCGCGGCGGGGAAGGTCAGGCGGATGGGCTGGGCGTTCTCGACGGGCGTGACGCGCAAGGCCTGATCGGCGGGGTCGCGCTCGATGAGGCCCAGAACCGCCTTTTGGGCGACGACCGTCTCGAAGTGGGCGAAGGTGACGACCTGGCGGCCGGGATATTCCTTGATAATGCGGCGCAGGACGCCGCGCTGGCGGATCATGACGTCGAAGCGGCTTTCGCCGCTCGGAAAGCGGTCCAGGAAGGTCCGCCCTTCGCCGGAGATTCCGTTGAAGGCGGGCCAGCTCGCGAGCGTTTCGGCTTTGGCGATGGTCCAGCCCTCGAACTCGCCGAAGGCGAGCTCGGCCAGGCCGCGCTCGACGCGCGCCTCGTACAGGCGGCGGGGAGGACCCTTCGCGAGGGCGCGGGCCCGTTGGTCGAGAAGCTCCTGCAGGGCCGCCGCCGTCTGCCGCGCGCGCTTCAGGGGGCTGACCAGGACCACGAGCGGACGGCGGGTGCCGGCCAGGATTTCGCGGGCCCAGCCGTCGCCTCCGAGGTTCTCGTACATCTTGAGCGCCGCGGCGCGCGCCTGCGACTCGCCGTGAACTCCCTTCTCGTTCGGCGTATTCGTCAGCGAGGCGTCGATGCCGGATCCGGCCAGCAGGCGGGCTCGATTCGTGCCGGTTTCGCCGTGCCGGACGGTGAAAAGCTCGATCTTGGCGGCGTACAAAGCCGCGACCAGGGGGTCGGGCGCGGCCTGCCTGACCGCGCCGCCGGGAAGCTCCTCGTAGACGCCGGCCAGGCCGGCGGGGATATCCCGGCGCTCGAAGGCGACCGCGTCCTGCGGGTAGACCTTGTACCGGCGCCTGCGGCCGGAGGCGTCCGCGGCATGATGGACGAAGCCGGCGCCTTCCGCGACGACGTCCGCGCCCAGGCCGCTCCCGGGCGGCGAGGGGCGAACGACGAGAGGAACGTCGTCCGGCGGGGCGGAGCGGGGCGAGGCGCCGTCGAAAAAGCGCTTCAAGCCCGCCCGGACCTGGGCGATGTCGGCGCCGTCGGGGGAGGAAAACAGGCTTCGGGCGCGCTCCACGGCGGCGGACAGGCCCGTATCGCGGGCCGCGCGCGCCTGAAGGCCGTCCGCCGCGGTCGCGATCAGGGCGACATTCTCCCTGCCGAGCGCTCGGGACAGCATCACGCGCGTCTCGCGATCGTCGCGCAATCGACCCGCTTGGGGGGAGACGATCAGCGCCAGGGCGGCGGACGCCGAGACGCGGTCCGCGGCGAGAGCGGGAAACTGCGAGGAGGGAAGGGAGGTCAAGGCTTCGAGCCGGCTCAGGCCGGCCGCCGGCGGCAGGGACATGTACTGCTGAAGCTGTCCGGCGAGGACGGCCTGAAAGCCGATGCGGGTGACGGGGGACGCGCCGACGACGCCCGCCGGCGCCCGCGACGCCGCGGCGGCCAGGACGAGGACGGCCAGCAAGGTCCGGCGGATGATGGAAGGCATCACCCTTAGGATATCCGGAACGCCGTCGGGCGGCCAGGAGCCTTCGGTCCCGGACCGCCGGCCGAAGGGCCTACCCCTCAGCGGCGCTTGGGCAGCGGCTTGCGCGTGGAAAAGCCCTCGTTGACGGGGTGGTAGTGGGAGACGCGCTTTTCCCCGAGCTTCCAGCAGAGGTAGGCCTCGTCGCCGTTGACGCGGGCGGGGAAATCCACGAGGGCCGGCTCCACGCCCTTGGGCAGGGCGCCGAGCTCGACGATCTTCTGCATCCAATCGTTGATGCCGGAGGCGAGGAACTGCAGCTGGGACCTCTCGATGGCCGCGCCGGCCTCGTCGCCGTCCCCCGACGTCTGGCGCCGGCGCAGGCTCTCGGCCTTGAGCTCGGCCTGGGCGGCGAGGGAGGCCACGGCCTCGAAAATCCTCTCGAGCTCGGGGATGAGGGCGTCGGCCTCCTCGGGCGTGAAGTACTTCACGCGGAGGCGACCCTCTCGAGCAGCTCGAGGAACTCGAGCGCGCTGCCCATGCGCTCCTTCGGGTCGGGCGCCAGCACCGAGTTCACGAACAGGTCGAGCTCCCGGGGCAGGCCCGGGACCAGGGCGCTCGGCGCCGGGAAGCGGCGGGCGCGCTTCTGCTCGACGAGCTCCTCGACGGTGCCCCCGGCGAAGGGCAAGGTCCCGGTGGTCATCTCGTAGAGGCAGACGCCCATCGCGTAGATGTCCGAGGCGCGCACGCTTTTGCCGTAATGCTGCTCCGGGGGCATGTAGCGCAGGGTCCCCGAGGCGTCGAGGTGGCCGGGCCCGGTGCTCGTGACCGTGCGCGTGGACTCGAGCGCGATGCCGAAATCCATGACGCGCGCGATGCCGTTCTCGTCGATCATGATGTTGGCGGGCTTGAGGTCGCGGTGCAGGACGTGGTTCTTGTGCGCGTGGTCGATGGCCGGGCAGACGTGGGAGAAGATCCTCAGGCATTCCTTGAGGGACAGGCGGGGCTTCTCCGTCAGAACCTGCGCCAGGGTCTTGCCTTTGACGAACTCGAAGACGATGTAGACGTCCTCCCCGTTCTCCATGCAGTCGTGGATCTGGACGATGTAGGGATGCGTGAGCCTGGCGACGGTCTTGGCCTCGTGGAGGAACTGCTTGCGCAGGGACGCGTCGAGCTTGAGGTCCGGCAGCATCCGCTTCAGCGCCACCTTGCGACCCAAGGCGAGGTCCTGGCCCTCGTAGACCTCGCCCATGCCGCCGGCGGTGAGCAGGGGGCCGAGGGCGTACTTGTCGGTCAGGGACTGCTTCGCCTCCGCGGGCGCGGGCTCGCGCCGGGCGATCCTCAGGCCGGCGGCGATCAGGCCGGCCGCGAGCAGGATCAGCAGCGCCGCGAGCGGAACCAGGCCGTGCGGCTTTTCCTCGGGCCGCGGAGATTCCTCGGGCGCGGCGATGTTCGGCGGGATCGGCTCGACGGGGCTCGCGTTCACGCGGGCCAAGCCCTCGGGCAAGGGACGATCGGAGGGCGGGCGGGAGAGCATGATCGGGGTGTCGTGGCCGGGGCCCACGATGGGCCGCTCGCCGAGGGGATGGCCCAGCGGCAGCGCCGGAGGCCCCGGCGGCTCCGGATCGCGCCCGGCGGCCTCCGCGGCGGCGAAGTAGAGCTCGTCGACCATCCTCGCGGCGTCCTTGTAGCGGCCGGAGAGCGTGACCTGTTGGACCGCGCGGGCTTTTTCCTTGCTCAGGTAGCGCCGGGGCCGGCCGCTGGCCATGGCGAAATGCATGAGCCGGTCCATGCGTTCCTTGATGGTGTCCGGCCTCGTCGGGGAGGCTTTCACCTCGGCGGCGAGCTCGCGGGCCGCGGCGTCGGTGCGCTCCACCGGGGGAGGATCCTGGGACCGCGCGGGTAGAGCGAGGCAGGCCGCGAGCAAGGTGAACGCCGCGGCGCGGATCACGCGCCGGCTCCGTGCTTCTCGGCCGAACGCGCGTGCGCGCGCGCCTTGCGGCGGCGCAGGCGCTCCATCTCCTGGAGGCGCTCGGAGGTCTCGGGCGATATCCTCATCTCGATCCGGTCCACGAGCTCTCTCAGGGCGAGGAAGCGGTTGAGGCTGCGCTTGCGCTCGCGCTGGCAGGCCACGCGGATGTCCAGCGGAGGATAGCACAGCTGGACGCGGTTGGAGGTCTTGTTGACCTTCTGCCCGCCCTTGCCCCCGCCGCGCGAGAACGTCTCCTCGACCAGCCGCAGGTCGATCTTCAAACGAACGATGCGGCTCTTGAGCTCCTCGAGCTTCCCCGGCGCGACGCCGAAATCCTCGTTGAGCTGCAAGCGTCCTATTCGGAGACGATCGTCGCGCGCAGGAACTCGCGGTTGAGTCGCGCGATGTTGCTGAGCTTGATGCCCTTGGGGCAGGCGGCCTCGCACTCGTACTCGTTCGTGCAGTGCCCGAAGCCTTCCTTGTCCATGGCCTCGCGCATCGCGAGCACGCGCTTCTCGCGCTCGGGCTGGCCCTGGGGCAGGAGCGCGTACTGGCTGACCTTGGCCGCGACGAAGAGCATCGCCGAGGCGTTCGGGCAGGCCGCCACGCAGGCGCCGCAGCCGATGCAGGAGGCGGCGTCCATGGCCTTCTCGGCCATGTCGTGCGGGATGAGGATCGCGTTGGCTTCCCCGGCGCCGCCCGTGTGGGTGGACACGAAGCCGCCGGCGGCCTGGATGCGGTCGAAGGCGGAGCGGTCCACGACGAGGTCCTTGACGAGGGGGAAGCCCTTCGCGCGGAAGGGCTCCACCGTGACGACGTCCCCGTCCTTGTATCTGCGCATGTGGAGCTGGCAGGTCGTGGCTTCCTTGTCGGGGCCGTGCGCCTGGCCGTCGATCATGAGGTTGCACATTCCGCAGATGCCCTCTCGGCAGTCGCTGTCGAAGGCGAGGGGATCCTCTCCCTTGGCGATCAGCTGCTCGTTGAGGGTGTCGAGCATCTCGAGGAAGGACATCTCGGGCACGACGCCGGAGACGGTGTATTCCACGAGCGCGCCCGGGGCGGCCGCGTTCTTCTGACGCCAGACCTTCAGAGTGATGTTCATGTTAGGCGTAGTTCCTCTGCGCGATGTGCACGTTCTCGAACGTCAGGGGCTCGGTGTGGCGCTCGGCCGCCTTGCCCTCTCCCTTGTACTCCCACGCGGCGACGTGCTGGAACTTCTCGTCGTCGCGCTTGGCCTCCCCGTCCGGGGTCTGGTGCTCCTCCCGGAAGTGCCCGCCGCACGACTCCTCGCGCACGAGGGCGTCCTTGGCCAGCAGCTCGCCGAACTCGAGGAAATCGGCCACGCGGCCGGCGCGCTCGAGGACCTGGTTGAAGTCCGAGCCCTCGCCGGTGACCGTGACGTTCTTCCAGAACTCGGCCCGAATCTCGGGAATCTGCGACAGGGCCGACTGCAGGCCCTTGGCGTTGCGGCCCATGCCGACATTGTCCCACATGACGCGGCCGAGGTCGCGGTGGAAGGCCGCCGGCGTCTTCTTGCCCTTGGCCCCGAGCAGGGCCTTGGTGCGCGCGTTGACGTCGGTCTCGGCCTCGACGAAGGCCTGGTGGTCGGTCGTCACCTTGGGCAGCTTGTTGCCCGTCAGGTAGCCGCCGATCGTGTAGGGGACGACGAAATAGCCGTCGGCCAAGCCCTGCATCAGCGCCGACGCGCCGAGGCGGTTGGCGCCGTGGTCGGAGAAGTTGGCCTCGCCCAGGCAGAACAGCCCCGGGACGGTGGTCATCAGGTTGTAGTCCACCCACAGGCCGCCCATGGTGTAGTGCACCGCGGGGTAGATGCGCATCGGCTGCTCGTACGGGTTCTCGTCCGTGATGTGGTGGTACATGTCGAAGAGGTTGCCGTACTTCTCCTTGACCTTGTCCAGGCCGATGCGGTGGATCGCGTCGGCGAAGTCGAGGTACACGGAGAGCCCGGTGTTGCCCACGCCTCGGCCGTCGTCGGTCATCTGCTTGGCCGCGCGCGAGGCGATGTCGCGGGGGACGAGGTTCCCGAAGGCGGGGTACTTCCGCTCCAGGTAATAGTCGCGCTCGGCTTCGGGGATGTCCTGCGGCTTGCGCTTGTCGCCCTTCTTGAGAGGGACCCACACCCGGCCGTCGTTGCGCAGGGACTCGGACATCAAGGTCAGCTTGGACTGGTGGTCTCCGCTGACGGGCACGCAGGTCGGATGGATCTGCGTGAAGCAGGGGTTGGCGAAGGCCGCGCCGCGCTTGTACGCCCGCCAGGTCGCGGTGACGTTGCAGGAGTTCGCGTTGGTCGAGAGATAGAACACGTTGCCGTAGCCGCCCGTGCACAGGAGGACCGCGTCGCCCCAATGCCGCTCGACCTTGCCGGTGACGAGGTCCCGCACGATGATGCCGCGCGCCACGCCGTCGATCACGACGAGGTCGAGCATCTCGCGGCGGGTGTGGAGCTTGACCGTGCCCGCGCCGACCTGGCGCATGAGCGCGGAATACGCGCCGAGCAGGAGCTGCTGGCCCGTCTGGCCGCGGGCGTAGAAGGTGCGGCTGACCTGCGCGCCGCCGAACGAGCGGTTGGAGAGCGTCCCGCCGTACTCGCGCGCGAAGGGCACGCCCTGGGCCACGCACTGGTCGATGATGCTGTTCGACACCTGGGCGAGGCGGTAGACGTTGGCCTCGCGGGCGCGGAAGTCGCCGCCCTTGACCGTGTCGTAAAACAGCCGCCAGATGGAGTCTCCGTCATTGGGATAGTTCTTCGCGGCGTTGATCCCGCCCTGGGCGGCGATCGAATGCGCCCGGCGCGCGGAGTCCTGCACGCAGAAGGACTCGACCTGATAGCCGAGCTCCGCGCAGGAGGCGGCGGCGGCCGAGCCGGCGAGGCCGGTGCCGACGACGAGGACCTTGAACTTGCGCTTGTTCGCGGGGTTGACCAGCTTCAGCTCGAAGCGGTGCTTGTCCCACGACTTTTCGATCGGGCCCGACGGGACCTTCGATTCGAGCTTCACTTGGAGCCTCCTTCCATCGTCGCGCAGCAGGCGTCGGCGGTCTTGTGGATAAAGCCGAAGTAAACGGGCAGGGACGCGAAGCCCAGGAAGATCAGGATCGCGAACGCGAGGCCGGCCTTCCGGAGGGCCGGCGTGTAGCGCGGGTGGTTGACGCCGAAGGTCTGCAGCGCGCTCTGCACGCCGTGCGACAGATGCAGCCCCACGCCGCCGACGGCGAGCACGTAGAAGATCGAGTACCAGGGGTTGGCGAACCAGCCGAGCACGTGGGCGAACAGGTCGGGGCCCTTCTGGCCTCCCACCTGGTACTTCAGCGTCGCGACGTGGATGACGACGAAGGCGAGGATCAGGATTCCCGTCACCGCCATCGTCCGCGAGCCGGGCGTGCGGGCGCCCTTTCCCTTATAGACTTGGTAGCCCTCGGGGCGGGCGGCGCGGTTGGCGAGCGTGGCCCGGATCGAGAGGACGATGTGCAGGAGGAACAGGCCCACGAGGCCGGCCTCGGCGAGCGGCAGCAGAGGGTTGCTGACGAGCGCCTCGGCGTAACGGTTGAAGGCCTCCCCGCCGACGTACATCAGGAGGTTCCCGGCGAGGTGGGTGACGAGGAAGCCGCACAGGAGTATTCCCGCGGCGGCGACCATGATTTTCTTGCCGATCGAGGATTCGAGGAACTCGAACACGCGGCAGGGGCTTTTCGAGGCGCAGTTGGCGTTGGCTTCCATAGGCCCGATTCTATCACGGCATCGAGGGTCGTTAGTTGATTTAGGTCAAACAATGGCAGGAGGGGGCGCCGCTTGTAATCTTCGTGGGTTGGACCCCGAAAACACAAAACCATGACACGGTGTCCGTGGGAATCCCTCCGGCCCGTGATTACACTACCGGCCAGACGCGAGAGTCGTGGGAGGGAGCATGGGAGAGGCGTACACGGCGGTGCTCGAGAAGCTGACGCGGGACTCGATCAGGCACGATCGCGATCCCCGCGGCCGCTTCGCGTGGCCCGGCGCCATCGGGGCGGACGAGTGGCTGATGCCGCCGGAGCTCATGTCGGTCCACGGCACGCCGCAGGCGGCCGCCCTCGACGGGCGGACCCTCAAGGCGCTCAGCAAGTGGGAGCTGATGAACTTCTTCAGCCTGACTTTGCACGGCGAGCGGGAGCTGCTGGCGGTGATCAGCCGGCACATCCACTCGGACGGGTTCGAGGCGCCGTCAGATTTCTTCCACCGCTTCATCGCCGAGGAGAACCACCACATGTGGTTCTTCTCGGAGTTCTGCCGGCGCTACGGGAAGATCTATCCCGATTCCACGGTCAGCGTCGCGTCGGAGGACCTCCGCCCCGAGCTCGAGGTCTTCCTCTCGTTTCTGCGCGTCCTCATATTCGAGGAGGTCGGGGATCACCTCAACATCCGCATGAGCCACGACGAGAGGCTGCCCGCGATCGTCCGCGCGCTGAACGCGGCGCACCACGCCGACGAGTCGAGGCACATCGCCGCCGGCAGGCAGATCGCCCGGCACCTGTACGCCCGGCTCGGCCGCCTGTCGCCGGAGGAGGACGCGGCCTTCCGGGACCAGCTCAAGGAGTACGTCGGGTTCACCCTGCAATCGTTCTACAACCCCCAGATGTACGCGGACGCGGGCATCCGGGACGCCTACGGGTTCCGCCGGGAGCTGCTCAGGCAGCCCGGCAGGAGAGGGCAGCACGCGGTGGTCCTCGGACGCTCGGCGGCTTTCCTGCGGAGCAGCGGCATGGTCCTTCGGCCGGACGAGCTGTTTTAGGAGGCGGACTCATGAATGACGAACGGATCGGAGAAGTGAGGAAGTGGCTGCTGCGGGAGAGGCCCGACATCAAGGAGATCGACCTGGACACCGACCTGATCGACAACCGGATCCTGGATTCGGTCACCTTCATCAATTTCGTCTATTTCATGGAGGAGCTCACCGGCAAGCGGATCCCTCTGGCGTCCGGGACCGCCGCGAGCTCGCTCCGTACTCTGCGGACGATCCAGACCGGCCTGCTGGAAGGGGGGAAGAATGAGAGGAATCAAGTCGGCGTATAGCGTCGAGCAGGGCCTGGCCACTTTGGGGCCGGAGATGGTCCGCATCCGCACGATGCTGGACGGCCTTTTCCTGGAATGGGCGCGGAACTGCGGGGCGGCGCCGATGCTGTTCCCTCCGCTGATGCGGGTCAAGGACCTGAGCCGCTTCGATTACTTCAAGAATTTCCCGCACTTGGCGGCGCCCGTCTCGAGGATCGCTCCGTCGAAGCTCGAGGCCGAGTACGCGTTCAAGGCGGGGATCGAGGAGATCCCGGCGGAGCACATGACCCCGAGCGCGTTCGTCCTGCCGTCGGCGGCCTGCTACAACATCTATCTGCACCTCCAGGATTCGCGGCTCGACGAGCCGGCCTACGTCACGACGGTCGCGAGCTGCTTCCGCAACGAGACGGAATACGACGGCCTGAGGCGGCTGTGGGGCTTCTCGATGAGGGAGATCGCGTGCGTGGGCCCCATGGACGCGGTCCAGGCGCACCTCCGCTCGTTCAAGGAGACGATCCAAGGCTTCCTCCGCGGGCTGGACCTTCCGTACGAGATCAAGGCCGCCAGCGACCCCTTCTTCCAGCCGGCGAACCCGAGGGCCCGGATGCAGGTCCTGTTCCCGACCAAGGAGGAGTTCGTCTACGGAGGCTCCCTGGCGTTCGGCTCGATGAACTTCCACCGGAACTTCTTCGGGGACCGCTGCCGCATACGGACGGCCGACGGCAAGCCCGCCTACACGGGCTGCGTCGCGTTCGGCATCGAGCGCTGGCTCCACGCGCTCGTGGACCGCTTCAAGACCCCCGAGGCGGCGAGCCGGGCGCTGTCGATCGCCCGGC
>JAMPYD010000031.1 GCA_023700845.1 Elusimicrobiota bacterium
CCTCGTGGACTGCCTGTTCATCTTCCGCGAGGACCGGCGCTGCATCCACGACCTGATCGCGGGCACCTGCGTGATCAAGGCCGAGCCCGCCGTGGTACAATGATGGGGTGAAGGGATCCCCCGTCGACAAACTCGAAGATATCCGCCGCAGCCTGGCCATCCTGGAAAGCGTCGTCTCCGACCCGGAGCTGATCCGGGAGCTCAGCGAGGACGAGCGCATCCGCCTCATGAAGGCCGCGGGCAAGCTGTCCCGCCCGACCCGCCTCCAGCGCTCCCGGATCTCCCGGCTCGAGCGCCAGGAGGCCAAGGCCGCCGCGATCGAGGCCGACCGCGCCGCGCGCGCCGCCTCCGGCATCCGGGCCGCCCGGCTGGCGCCCGTCTTCACCGCCCCGGCTCCGGCTTTGCCTCCGCCGCCTGATACTCCCGAGCGTCACCTGTCCCGGCCCCAGGGCTGCTACTGCTGCAAGCAGGACTTCACCCGGCTCCACCACTTCTACGACAACATGTGCCCGGACTGCGCCGAGTTCAACTATGCCAAGCGCTTCCAGACCGCCGACCTCAACGGCCGCACCGCCTACATCACCGGCGCGCGCCTGAAGATCGGCTACCACGCCGCGCTCAAGATGCTCAAGGCCGGCGCGCGCGTGATCGTCTCCACGCGCTTCCCGCACGACGCCGCCAAGCGCTTCGCCGCCGAGCCCGACTTCAAGGAGTGGGGGAACCGGGTCCAGGTGTACGGCCTCGACCTGAGGCACTCGCCCAGCGTGGAAATCTTCTGCCGCTACCTGAACCAGACCGAGGATCGCCTCGACGCGCTCCTCAACAACGCCGCGCAGACCATGCGCCGGCCCGTCGGGTTTTACGAGCATCTCCTGCCCTACGAGGCCCTGCCCTGGTCCGGGCTCTCCGGCGTCGAGAAAACGATCCTCGGCGGCCATTACGAGGTCACCTCCGCGCTCGGCCACGCCGCGAACGAGGAGAAGGCCCTGATCTCCCTCGACAACGGCCCCGTCGGCATCGGCCTGAAGAACTCCGCGGCCCTGTCGCAGATCCGCATGGTCTACGACGACAAGATCACCGGAAAAGATATTTTCCCGCCCGGCAAGTACGACGTCGATCTCCAGCAGGTCGACCTGCGCACGATGAACACCTGGCGCATGACCTTGGCCGAGGTCCCCACGCCGGAGCTCCTCGAGGTCGTGCTGATCAACGCGGTGGCCCCGTTCATCCTCGCGTCCAAGCTCAAGCCGCTCATGCTCCGCCATCCCACCGGCGACAAGCACATCATCAACGTGACCGCGATGGAGGGCATCTTCTCGCGCGGCACGAAGACCGACAAGCACCCGCACACGAACATGGCGAAGTCGGCGCTGAACATGATGACGCTCACCTCGGCGCGGGACTACGTCAACGACGGCATCTGGATGAACGCCGTCGACACCGGCTGGGTCACCGACGAGGATCCCGTGGTCCATTCCCTGCGCAAGCAGGCCGTCCACGACTTCCAGCCCCCGCTCGACGTCGTCGACGGCGCCGCGCGCATCCTCGACCCGTGGTTCGTCGGCCTCAACACTGGCGAGCACGTCTCCGGCAAGTTCCTCAAGGACTACAAGCAAGCCAACTGGTAAGGCCCCGGCCGCGGGCCCGGCGCCGGGTCCATGCCTTGCTCGCCCCTGTCTGAGTAATGTATTTTGATGCATCATTCAGACACGGCCATGCCGAGATTATCCCGCGGTTCCGTCGTCCAGCTCCAGGCGATCAACGAACTGATTCGCTTCGTCGAGCGCGCCCCGAAAGCGGCCGGACATTCGGCGGGATTCTATCTGCGTGCGCTGAGGGGGAAGCTCCGGATGAGCCAGGCGCAGCTCTCCCGGCGAAGCGGCGTCGACCAAGGCCAGATCGCCCGGATCGAGCTCGGCAAGGTCGAGCCCGAGCTCAAAACCTTGCGAAAGCTGTTCGGCGCCCTCTTTTGCGATCTCCTGATCATCCCGAAGCCGCGGCAGCACCTCGGAGACGCGCTCGCCGCCCGAAACGCGGAATGGGAGCGGCCGGATCACCGCCACACGAGCCTTTGGGCCGACAGGCCCGCTAGGTAAAGCGCCGGCCGGCGGCGCGGTCTATCAGGATCGAGATCATCATGTCGCCGAGCACGTTGACGACCGAGCGCCCGCGCGCGAGAATCCAATCCACGGTCAGCAGCAGCGGCAGGAGCTCGACGGGCAGGCCCACCGTGGCCAGAACCAAAGACAGCGAGATGAAGCCCGCCTCGGGGATGCCCGCGATGCCCATCGCGGCGACGAGGCAGGAGAACGCGGCCGACAGCTGCTGGCCCAAGGTCAGGTGCAGGCCGTGGGCCTGCGCGACGAAGAGCACGGCCATCGCCTCGTACAGGATGATCCCGTCGTTGTTGAGGTTGGTCCCCACGCAGGCGCCGAGCGTCGAGGACGACTTCGACACGCCGAGGCCGTCGAGGGCCTTGAGCGTGACCGGCAAGGTCGCCAGGCTCGAGTTGGCGCCGGCGGCGTAGACCGCGGGCACGCGCGCCTCGCGCCAGAACCGACCCAGCGGCATGCGCACGTACGCCCACAGCCAGCCGTGGTAGACGATCAGCGGATGCAGGACGAGGCCGAGGACGCCCACCGCGACGTAGGCGGCGAGGCCCTTGAGCGGGTCCAGGCCGTACTTGCCGATCGAGCTCGCCACCACGCCGAACACCGCCAGCGGCACCGCCTGGATGATCCAGCCGAGCAAGGTCTCCATCGCCCGGCGCAAGGCCGCGACGCCTTTCTCGACGACCTCGACGTCCTCGCCCTGGTTCTTGAGCTTGCGCAGGGCCAGGCCGAAGGCCAGCGACATGACGACGAGGGGGAAGATCGCGTTGTCCGCGAGCGGCTGGACGAGGCTCGGGGGGACGAAGTTGCCCAGGAAGGAGGCCAGGCCGAGCTTCTTGCCCGCGGCCGCCGCGAGCGCCTCCGCGTCGACTCCGTTGGCCGCCGTGAGGTGCAGGCCGGGCTTGAGGACGTTCGACAGCAGCAGGCCGATGCCGAGGGCGAGCACGGCGTTGATCGAGCAGAAGAAGCCCATGCGCGCGCCGTCCTTGGCGCCGATCTCGGTGCTCAGGACGGCCCCGATGATCGTGAACACGAGCAGCGGGGCGGCGGCGAGCTTGATCGCCTGGATGACGACCTTGCCGATCTCGCCCAGCACCGCCGCGTCGGCCCCGAGGTACCAGCCGACGGGCAGGCCCAGGACCAGGCCCAAAAGGATCCTCGGGGTCAGCCCCTTTTTCCACATGTCGGCCATCATAGCAACTGAAATTAGCGAAATGGTAAACTCGGCTCATGGTTAAGAAGATCGCCGTTCCCAAGAAAACCGCCGTCAAAGCCCCCGCCAAGAAGGCCGGGCTCAAGGTCGTCATCGATTACCCCACCGTTCACGAGGTCGTCCGCCCCGGTCATTACGCCATCCGCCTCACCGCCGCCGGCGCCACGCAGGCGCAGGTGCGGTTCGACGGCGACGAATGGTCCGACTGCCGCGATTCCTACGGCCACTTCTGGTACGACTGGGCCCCCCAGTCCGGGCGCGTCCGCATCGAGGTCCGCGCGCGGGCCGGCAAGGGACGCTGGACCCCCGTCGAGGGAATCGACACCGTCATCAAGCCCAACGAGGTCTCCCTCGTCGCGTAGCGGCATGCCGCTCCTCCTTCTTCTGTCGTCGCTCCTGGCGACCGGGGCCTTCGCCAAGACCGTCCCGGTCGAGCTCGGCAAGGAGTTCCGGCTGAAGAAGGGGGAGGTCGCCGCCATCGCGGGGACGAAGGCGACGCTGCGCATCGTCAAGTTCATCAACTCTCCGTGCCCGAAAGGCGCCCGCTGCGTCTGGAGCGGCCAGGCGGTGTACACCGAGCTGACGGTGGACGGCAAGGTCTACGACGAGAAGTCGAAAGACCGGCCCTACGAGGTCCTCGTCAAAGACAGCGACTACACGACCTGGGCCCAGCTGCTCGTCGACGAGCCGGAGGCGGCGTGCCATAGGCCGAAGGCCGGGCACCTCGGCGAGTGCCTGCGCGGCCTCGCCCGGCGCCGGAGCGACCCCGCCCTGTGCCGTAAGATCGAGGAGGAGCGCACGCGCGGGTTCTGCCTGGAGGACCTGGCGGAAGCGCTCAAGCGAGACGACCTGTGCGAGGGGCTCGAGAACCCTTCCCAGCACTGCCTCTACGTGAAGGCCAAGAAGACCGGGGACCTGGCGGCCTGCACCCGGATCAACACCCGCGCCGCGAGCGTGCGCTGCTTCAAGGAGCTCTCCACCGAGGGCGGAGGCGGTCCCAAGTCCTGCAAGTCCCTTCCCGCCGGCCTCGTCAAGGAGTGCCTCGAGGCCGCGACGGGCCCCAACAATTAGCCCCTGCAGTTCCTTCCTGGGCCGTAAATGACACATGGCCTCTACAATTAATTAACGTAAGCTACGGGCAACTCCCGCCGAATCTCAATACTTGCCTGGATCGTGCGCTGCCAATCCCCACCTTAGCGCCGACGAGAGTCAAGAACGCCGCAAGCGGCGCTCGATTGGCGATAACGGAGACTAAGATGAAATCAGCCCTGCTTCTTTCATTTCTGCTGGCAATGTCATTGACGGCGAACGCGGAGGACGGGCGCAAGACGTCGCTCGAGCTGCTCGTCGGCCCCGCATTCTCTGCGACAAAGGTCCTGATGAACGCCGAAGACAATCTCGCTTCTCCGGGAATGGCCTTTGGAGGAAGATTTATGGCCAAAGCCGCGCCATACGTCAGCGTGGGCGCGGAACTTCAGACGTTATCGATGGGCGAGCATTCGTCCACAGTTCTCGTCACACACGGGAACTCCACAAGCAAGTTTGACTCACTCCTCATCCTTGCCGAAATAAAGATCGCGGCGGACTCCGGAGCAATACGTCCATTCGGAATCGCGGGCGTCGGATTTCACTCGACCGCGATGAAAATCGAATCAACGCCGCAGACCGGATTCGTGTGGACGAATTCGGGGACGCGCGAAACACGCACCGCCGTCGATTCCCGAAGGACGGCGGCGGCCTTGACCCTGCAAGGCGGAGTCGACTTCCCAATCGGCGATCGAGTTGAGCTTGGCCTCTCCGGTTCGTGGTACTACCTCGCGGAAGCCACATACGACTCAACGGCAGTGGCCAGGCAGACCCTTCCGACCTTCGGAGGAGTAAAGGGCTCCATCACCTCGACCGCCTTGCTCGCGAATCTGAAGTATAAGTTTTAAATTTTTCTGCCTGGAGACAACCATGAACCATACTTTCTCAAGGCGCTCTCTTCTTTTCATCGCAGCTCTTTCACTGAGCGCCTGCGCGTCGATCGTCTCAGGAGGAACTCAACCCGTAACCTTCAATTCGGCGCCCGATGGGGCAACGGTCACGCTTAATGGGCTGGCGATCGGAAAAACTCCGATCACCACCGCGATAAAGAAGAAATCGGGCCAGACCCTGATCTTCTCCAAGGAAGGATACAAGCCGGTCACCATGCAATTGGAAACTCGGATGAACGGCTGGTTTTGGGGGAACATCGCATTCGGCGGGCTTATCGGCTCCACGACCGACGGCCTTTCGGGGGCGGTTCACGAATATTCCCCGAGCCAGTATATGGTCAGCCTCCAACCGGAAGGAACGGGAGCTTTGGAGTCTAAAACGACCATCGCCTCGCGGCAGAAAGCGAAAGAGTTCATTCTGATCAGCTATAAGAACATCCAATCCGATCTCAGCACGGGCGACGGCGAATATCTCAATTCGCTCCTTGAACTTCTCAAGGTTCCGAAGGAAGGAAAAGTTGAGGCCGTAAAGAAGCTGCGCGCGCTCGCGGGCGTCTATCCGAACATTCTGGAATTCACAGAGCGCGTTCTCGATTTGTATCTAATTTAGCTTTGGAGGTCGTCTTCTGTTTCTTATCGGCCTCCGACAATGCCGTTAATCAAGCGGCTCATCGCTATCCCTCGAAGGCAGGCTGATCGACACCAAAGATGACACCACTTTTAGCTGGCACGTGTGTTGCAACTTGAGGGCGTTGGCATACGAGAGGGAGTAAATGAAGGCTCTAGGCAAGCTGGCTTCCGTTTTCTTACTGGCGATTACTGGCTCCTCACAAGCTGCCGACATTAAACACTCGATTGCGGCCTGCTCAGCAATCAGCGGCGATCTTGAGCGCCTGGAGTGCTTCGACAACCTGTCAAAATCGCACGGTCTTGCATCACCTCAGCCTGTAAAGACTAATGTGAAAAATATCGGGAAGTGGATGGTTCGATCCGAGAAAAATCCTATCGATGATTCCACCACCGCATCGGCTTCGCTCGAAGCAACAGGATCCCACTCAAAATGGGATAAGCCAATAACACTAGTCCTGCGCTGCAAAAGCGGGAAGGCCGAAGCCTATATCATATGGCAGGAGTACCTTGGCTCGGATTCTGCCGCCGTCTTAGCTCGAATAGGACAAGCCGACGCGCAATCGGAAGAGTGGCCGCTCTCATCGGACAATACCTCAACATTCTATCCTGGAGATACCATTACGTTCTTTGGGAATCTGATTAAGGAGGCGAAGTTTATCGCTCAGGTGACTCCTTACAGCGAGAGCCCTCGGACTGCAATATTTGATCTGCGCGGGATTAAGAATGCAATTCGCCCAGTACTGGATACTTGCGCACCATAATGACGTTTCCCCAACACACAGGGCCAGTTTGAACTGAAAATCCAATGAAAATGATTGATTGTGAAGCGTGCCATAAACAAATCAGCAGCGAAGCACCTGCCTGCCCATCCTGCGGACACCCTCAGAAATCAGTACGGCGAAAGGCCCGGAGCGATAGGCAGGGCGGCGGATGTCTCCTCATGCTACTGGCTGGAGTGGTTGGAATTTTTTCACCCCTACTTGGCGGGGTCGCATTTATTGTTGGCTTTATCCTCCTCCTGTGGGGATTCGTTTCGTAAATTTCCGACCTATGCTCGGAAATTGGCACAATTTTGGCAAATGCTACGGCTTTAGAGGCGGCGAATAGGAACTAAATGAGCAAAGTTGAGTTCCGATGAACAACAACCCCCTGTGGATTTTGATGCCAACGGCGATCGCCTTCGCGCTCATGATCGCGTTGTTCTTTATTACCCGGATGTTCTGGCTGTGGTATTTCAAGCTGGATAAAATTGAAGCCCATCTGGCAATGATTTCCATGACCCTTAAATCAACGCCTTCAGGAGCTGTTGTCGCAAAATCAGCAGAAATACCCCTGGTAATTGGTGCGTGCCCTTATTGTCCCAGGGAAGTCGCCGTGAATGCTCCTAAGTGCAATCACCGATCTGCTTCCGGTGGTTGCCCCAGGTGCGGGGGCGTGGTTGAGGAACGAAGTGATGCCTCAGGAACCTGCTCAAACTGCAAAGCAGAATTGGGCCCGGCCTAACCTTCAGCACGACCTTATTTCCTGCGGCCCTCCTGTTAACACCCTCGCTACGGCTAGGGACCGCCCCGAACAAATTCAAGCCATTCCCGACGAGTGGAAAGTTGTGTTGTATAATCAGCCACAAGCCCCCTTAGCTCAATGGATAGAGCTCCTGCCTTCTAAGCAGGCAATCCAGGTTCGATTCCTGGAGGGGGCATGATTTTTTTGGTATGTTCGTAAGATGATACGAACGACCCTCATCGCCTCCGCGATTCTCGCCGCCGCCCTCTCGCCCGTCCGCGCCGCCGCGCCCGCCGACGAGGCCGCCCTGCGCGCGTCGCTCGAAACCGTGCTGACGATGTCCGACGAGGACTACCGGGACATGGCGAAGAAGGCGCCGGCCGAGTCGCGCTGGGCCAAGCTCGAGCGCCCGGCGCTCCTGCAGGCCGGGTTCAAGAGCCTCGCCGCGTCGCGCCGCAAGCTCGCCGCCGAGGCGGGGCTGGTCGCCGCCGGACGGGAGATCGACGCCGACGCCAAGGCCGCGGGTCCCGACGCGGACCTGCTCCAGGAAACGGGCTGGTGGAGCGACGTCAACGCCTGGGCCAACGCGAACCGGTACCAGTACCGCGGCCCCACGGCCGTGGCCGCCGTGCGCGGCGGGCGCAAGCTCTCCAACGACGCCGACAAGGAGGTCACGCGCCTGCTCGCCGCCGCCGACAAGGGGAACCATCTCGAGGCCGCGCAGGCCTACGAGCGGATCGCGGGGCTCTTCGCGCCCGCCGCCGCGGTCCCCGCGGCCGTGCCCGCCGCCAAGGCGCTGTCCGCCAAGGAGATCTATCAGCGCGCCGCGCCGTCCGTCGTGCTCATTCTCGCCGCAGAGAAGGAGGGCGCGGGGGAGCTCGGCACCGGCAGCGTCATCGAGGGCGGCCGCGTCCTCACGAACGCGCACGTGGTCGTCAACGACAAGACCGGCCGGCCGTTCGCGGCGGTCCGCGTCTACCTGAAGCCCGAGCGCGTCACCGGCGACACCAAGCGCGACCTGCAGAGCCCCGTCGTCGCGAAGGTCGCGCGCTTCGACCGCGGCCTCGACCTGGCGATCCTCGAGCCGGAGACGAAGCTCAAGGCCGGCCCGCTCGCCCTCGGCGACGACGCGGCCGTCGAGCCCGGAGACGCCGTCGTGGCGATCGGCCATCCCGAGCAGGGAGGCCTGTGGACGCTGACGCAGGGCGTGGTCAGCACCGTGATCGCGGACCTCGGCGGGGTCAAGGGCAAGGACGCCTTCCAGACCGACGCGAGCATCAACCGGGGCAACTCCGGCGGCCCGCTGCTCGACCGCTCGGGCGCCATCATCGGCGTGAACACCTCGATGGCCCGCAAGGCCGCGGACGGCCTCACGATCACGAGCGTCAACTTCTCGGTGAAGTCCTCCGTCGCGCGGCGCTGGGTCGGGGGCGAGAGCGCTCCCGTCGCGGCGCCCGTCGAGACGCCCGTCGTGCCGCCCGTCGCCGCGCCCGCGGCCCCGGTCGAGCTGCCGCCCGCCCCGAAGACGAAGCCGGTCGTGCTGACGCCGCAGGCGCCCTACCGGATCGAGAACGTGCTCGAGGAAGAGATGAAGGAGATGGAAGACCTCGAGGCCGAGATGCGCCGCGAGATCGAGTCTCGCCGCTAGAGGAAGAAGATAAAGACGCTGGCCAAGGTGAGAAACGCGCCGGAGAACATGCGCGACACGCTGGCTTCGCGGCGGCCCGTCGTCAGGTAGTACATTCCGACGGCCATGAGCACGGTCGACAAGGCCATCTTCCCCATGACCTGGGGCGTGATGTTGAGCCAGGGCTTGGCGCCCTCGTTCACCGCTTGAGGCCCTCCGCGTTCTCGGTGACCCACTTTTCCCAGCTCGCGAAATCGCGCCGGTCGTAGGCCTTCTTCGAGAGCTGGCCGAGCACGGTGTAGGCCAGGTCGTGGCTGCCGGGCTCCGACAGCTTGAGCAGATCGAGCAGGCGCGGGGCCGAGGCGAGGATCTTGGCGCGCTGGCTCTCGTCGTCGACCAGCGGCACGAGCAGGCCGAGGGTTTTGCCGCGAGCGGAGCCGCTGGGATCGTCGAGGAGGGGGACGATCTTGTCCGCGTCGACGCGCAGGTCCTTGCGGTGGTTGATGATGTCGGCCAGGACCTGGAGGCCGGCGCCGCGCACCACGGGCGACGGGTCCTTCAGGGCGGCGAGGCAGGATTCGACCACCTTCTCGCCGCGCGGGCCGTAGCTGAGCACGAAGAGGGCGGCGGCGCGCTTGTCGGCGTCGACCTCGTGGGCCATGACGGTCCGCAGCTCCCGCTCCTTGGCGGCGGCGCCCGCGATGAACTTCTTCTGCAGGGCTTCGAGCTCGGGCGTCACCCCGCCCCACAGGCAGTAGAAGCCGGGGCAGTCGGGGCGGTCGACCGGCATCTGGCCGCGGCGGGTCAGGCCCGAGCCGATCTCGTAATAGGACTTCCAGGCGGCGAGCAGGCCCTCGGGATCGGTCGTGCTCCGCTTCGGCTGGGGCGCGAACGCGAGGCGGCCGCGGTCGGCCTCGTCGACGATGTCGAAGACGGCGTAGAACGCGTGGTCGACGGAGGTGAAGTACTCGGAGAGCGTGAGCCCGGCGTAGGCGACGCCCGGAAGCTTGGCGGCGTCCTTTTCGACGCTCTGGCGCAGGGCCTCGGCCTTCTCGGCGGAGGCCGGCCGGCGGTGGTTGCGCAGCGCGACGATCTCGGCGATCTTATGGCCAAACATCGACTTGGCCTTCTCCGGGGTCAGCACCGACGAGCGGTAGACGTCGATTCCGCGCAAGGTCGCGGTCGACTGGGCGCGCGCCGGGGAGGGCGCGGCCGCCAGCAAGAGAGACAGCGTCATCGATAGGGTCATCATCGTCCGGAATTATAGCCATTTTGCTATCGTCGTTCCGTGCTCAGAACCGCCGTGGCGTCCGCGCGCGTCGGCCTCGTCGAGTCGAGGCTCAAGCGCCCCTTCATCACCGCCCAGGGCCGGCGCGAGAGCACGGTCAACGCGGCGCTGTTCCTGAGGCTGGGGGGCGGCGCGCAGGGCTACGGGGAAGCGTCGACCTCGATCGCGCAGAAGCACCTGACGCCGGCGGCGCTGAGGGGGGCCCTCGAGAAGATGGCCCTGAGGGCGCGCGGGCGCGACGTCCGGTCGTGGCGCGCGCTCGTCGACGAGGCCTGGGCGCGGCACGGGGACCTGAGCCCCGCGGTCGCCGCCTTCGAGGCGGCCCTGCTGTCGGCGCTGGCGGCCGAGGCCGGCACGGACCTCGCCGGCTGGCTCGGCGGGGCGCGGCGGACGCTCGAGACCGACGTCACGATCTCGGCGTCGAACGATCCCCGGGAGACCGCCTCGGCCGCGGCCGAGGCCGCCGCCGCCGGCTTCCGCGTTCTCAAGGTCAAGGTCGGCGGGCGCGAGGCCGACGACCTCGCGCGGGTGCGCGCCGTGCGCGCCGCGGCGCCGAAGGCGCGGCTCCTGCTCGACGGCAACCAGGGCTTCGCGCCGGCGGCCGCGCTCCGGTTCGTCGCGGCGGTGCTGAAGACCGGCGCCGAGGTCGAGCTGTTCGAGCAGCCGACGCCGAAGGCCGACCTCGCCGCGCTGGCCTTCGTCGCCAAGCGCTGCCCCGTCCCGGTCGCCGCCGACGAAAGCGTGGCGACGCCGGCGGACGCCGCGCGCGCCGCCGCGGCGGGGGTGACCGCGATCAACATCACGCTCGCGAAGTCGGGGATCTCACGGGGGCTCGAGATCGCCGCCGGCGCGCGCGCGGCGGGCCTGCCCCTGATGATCGGCTGCAGGGCCGAGACCGCCCGCGGCCTCGGCCCGAGCGTGCACCTGGCGCTGGGCACCGGCTATTTCACGTGGTGCGACCTCGACAGCGACGTCCTGCTCGCCGAGGACGCGAAGGAGCGCCGCGCGGCGGGGTGGACGCGGCGCGGGCGCTTCGCCTCTCTCTAGACGAGCTCCCACCAGCGGCGCTTGCGCTCGTCGTGGGTGGGGAGGATCACGAGGCCCTGCGGGATCGCGAAGACCTTGCCGTCGTGGGAGTGCACGCGCTCGCGGAAGCCGGCGCGGGTGATCTC